>JANONA010000286.1:0-2073 GCA_031420575.1 Nitrospirota bacterium
ATAACTTCATTTTTTCCTCGACTGCGGCAGTGTATGGAAATCCAAAAAACGCTCTGATACTTGAGGATGATCCGATAAGGCCGATCAATCCTTACGGGTCCTCAAAGGCATTCATTGAGCAGGTGTTGAAAGACCTGTCCCGCGCCCGGAAGCTCCGGTATGTTGCCCTCAGATACTTCAATGCCGCCGGAGCGGACCCGCGGGCCAGAATCGGTGAACGGCATAATCCGGAGACCCACCTTATCCCCCTGATTCTGAAGGCTGCCAAGGGAGAACGAAAGTATGTTTCCATCAACGGAACCGACTACCCCACTCCGGATGGGACCTGCATCAGGGACTATATTCATGTCCTGGACCTGGCCGAAGCGCATATTCTGGCGCTGGAATATCTGCTGGAAGACGGCGCAAGCGATGTATTTAATTGCGGTTACGGTCACGGATATTCGGTACGGCAGGCGCTGGATGTTGCCCGCAACGTGACCGGGATCGATTTCCCGATCAAGGAGTCGCGGCGACGCGAGGGTGATCCTCCGGTCCTGGTCGCTGACAGCGCGAAGCTCAAGCGGAAACTCGGCTGGAAACCGCGTTATGATGATCTGGATTATATAATCAAAACCGCGTGGGACTGGGAGAAGAAGCTGACATTAAAGAGCCCCTCACGCATACGCCCATGATAAACACAAAGCTGTAGCGCAATATCTGAATATCAAAGAACGAATCCGCGAGCCCCGCAGTCAGGAAATGCGCTGCTGTCGCAACGGCAAGAAATGCGAACAGCCTTTCCCCCTCGTCACCCCGCATACGCGGTAAACTAATTAACAATACGCGATAGAAAATGTAGAGGAGCGACGCCAGTCCCAGGAGGCCGTTCGTGGCCAGAGCTAAGAGATACATATTATGAGGCTGGTTGTACTCAAGCAGGAATTCCGGAAATTGTCCCGATTTTACATAGGTAATCATCGTCGGAACGTAGTCACCGGTACCGACGCCCATCAGGGGATTGGACAGGAACATCATAAGCGCCGCTTTCCACATCAGGAATCGTTCGCCAAGGGACGTGTATGTTTCTCCGGCGGAAAACCGCGCGATATCGTTTGGGATCTGGTCGATCCGTTGTTGGACGATCGGGATGAAGTTGTAGGCGGTGACGCAGGCCAAGGCAGCAGCCGCCACAGTGATGAAAAATACTTTTTTGTTCCTGCTTACCAGAAAAGTCATGATGAGTGAGGTCAAGATAATACCGAACCACGCTGACCGTGAAAGCGAGAGGAGAATACAGAGGACGGAGAGCGCTACGGAAAAAAAGAGAAACAGCTTCCCGCCCGTCGACTCGCCGCGCCGGGAAAACAGCAGAAATGAAACCGCCGCGTAAAGACCGAGAGCATTGACGTTCGAGAACCAGATGGGATTTACGTTCAGGGGCGCAAGCGCCAGGACGTACTGCTTGTTGCCGACAATGCCGAGAAAGGTCATAACCCCTATCACGTTCAAAACCATGAGCCCGATCAGGAATGAGAAGAGGATGTTTTCCGCTTTTTGGCGTCTCTTCTCTTCCTCATGAACGGCCTGAATGAGGACCGATACCATAAAATAAATAGCGGGCAGGCTAAGAAACTTTCTTGCCGCGTAATAGCCGCCGCAATATTTTTCCGTAAATAAAATGCCGACGAAAGCGACAAAAAAAGAGAGAAAAAACGCAAGCGTCAAGGGCTGTCTGCTGTTGGAAAAAACGGACTCTTTAAAGTCCTTATCCAGGAAAATACCCGCAACGCCGATTATAGCGAGAAGAAACAGGAGCACATTTCCGGCGCTCTTTGAAAGCGGCAGGGTCAAAGCGAATAGCAACAGCCCTGCCGTCAGCGCGGAGTAGTATCGTGATCGGTGCAATTCCATAGCCGCCCTAATCTCCCATTCATTAAGTTACTTATTATTGCTATGCGCCATGCACTACAGACTGAAACAGTCTGTAGTAATCCTCCACCATACGCTCTCGGCTGAACCGCTCCGCCACCCAGCGTAGCCCTGCCGCGGACATCCGCTCATAAGTATCCCTGTTGCTCAGGATGCGGATGA
>JANONA010000287.1:0-6293 GCA_031420575.1 Nitrospirota bacterium
GCGCACAAACGGATGTGTCTCGACCTCTCCCTTTCTGATGATCTCGATCTTGCGGTCAAAGCTCCTGACCACCACGGCCGGTCGGCTCCCTATGAATGAATACCGGCCCCACTTCTCTCCGCCCTCCACGCTCTCAAGCAGAAACGAGTGACGTCCGTCGTCGATCTTTCGAAACGCCGACACAGGCGTCTCCATGTCCGCAAGGATCTCGCGGTACACAGGAATGAGGTTCCCCTGTTTTGCTTTTTGTTTGAACTCTTCGAGCGAGGGGCTGAACATAGAATTGTATAAAACTCCTGATAAAATATCGGGTTAGAGGCTACTATACCAGATAGAGAAAAGAAGTGTCAATTACAAAAACGGTCGTAGCGGAAGGGCTTGGCGCGGGAATGAGCCTGGGAAATGTTATGGTCAAACTTCGTTTTGTTGTATTCGGTCCGCTTCCCGGCAGCAGCGCCGCGGCAGGCCTCCATAAGGGCCAGGTCCGACTGCTCAACGGTGATCAGGCCTGAATTATTGATGCTGACCGTGCGTCGGCATCCAGGCCGGCGAAGAAATTGCGCTCCTTTGCGACATTGGATGAAGATCAATACGCGTCAACCAACCCGCCTGCCTCGTTAATTTCCTTCATGATATCCGCACGCCTGATGACAAGCAACGACCTGGTCCAGGTGAGATGGTATCGCCCGGTCTCCGCCGTCCGCGGCTTGTCGGCGGCCGTGGCGTCCTCAAGACGCTCGCACACCCCGTTCAGGCAGTAGAGCAGCTCGCGCTTGCTGGTGCCTGCCGGCGTAATGCCGGTGAACACCGTCTGTTTCCAGGTCATGCTGATGGTATCGGCCTTCCCCGCCTCATCGGTGTAGTTGAACAATGCCGTCCACTGCTGTTCGCAGAGCCCGGCCTCGCAGAGCAGGACGTCCTGCTCTGTCCGGTAATAGGCGCCCGTATGGTTCCTCTTCTCAACGTAATTACCGATGACCTTCGGGTTTACCGTATGGCTGATACGCGCTTCCTGGGCTTGAATGTCGTCAAAATAGACTTTGATCATGTTCAGATGCAGAGAGCGCCGCTCTTCCTCGGGACTCTTGCGCTCTTCTTTTTCCACCTCGACCACGGGCTGTTTCGGCTTCGGGACCACTCCTTTCGGCTTTTTCTCAACCTCAACCATTTCCTGCCCCGCCTTCTCGGACACAACGCATCGCGCCTCGCCTATGTCGGTCATCACGTCTTCCGTATCAGGGAAGGTGACGGCGAATTCGCATTTCCCGCCTTCGTAATCCACCTGCGCCTGGTACGTGCCCGGCTTGATTATGTTGCCGCCGGATTTCCCGCGCTCCGCGATTGCGCGACAGCTCTGTTTATCCACGGCGTCGGCGCTAAGATCGTCGGGCAGGCTGTTTTCCATATAAAATTCGCCGCCCTTGCCCGTGGGAGAGGTCACCTCTCGTTCGCCGACTTTTATCGAAATGTCGACATATTCCAGCGGGATTTTTTTATCAGCCCTAATCGTATAAAGAGTTCCCGTCACGGCTTGTACTTTCCGCGCATCGAAGGACACGCAGGAACCACTCCATTGCGAGGGAGATATTTTCGCGTTCACGCCGGATATACTGTAATCCATCGGGATATTTTTCACATCAAGCGTAATCTGATTTTGATTGTAAGACGCCAGCGTGGGCACGACCATCATGCCCGAAGGACCCGTTCTCCCGATTTCCTGACCGTTGTTCAGCACTGTCGCATTCGGCACGTTGTCCACCATGACGATCCCGAAACTGTCGTTGACCGGCCTCGCTAATCCGTAAAACCCGCCTGCGTACACGAGCGACCCGGCTGCCGTCACCTCATAAGATTCCGATGTCTTGCCGTGGGAATTCCGTATGCTCGAACCAAAAGTATATGCGCCGTACCTCGCGTTATACTGGAGAGACGGATTGAACGTATATGCCGTTGATGCGCCCGTGTCCGAGCGATTGAGAGCGGCCCGATATCCAAGGCCTTCTCCAATGGGCAGGTCTTTTTGTATCTGTACTGTCTCCGTATCGGCATTGCCTGTCCTGCCGTACTGTGCCGCGCCGCGCATGTTCTTCTCGAGATTGAAATTAAGCCCGACAAAAAAACCGTAAGTGGTATCCAGTGCCCGGTTGGCCGAAGCGGTCACGAAGAGACTCGTCGCTTTTGTGAGCCCTCGTGAATAGCTTGCGGACGTAACGCGCGTATTTACCCCGTTGTGCGTCTCGGACTCCGTATAATTAAGGGAAACGCCGCCCATACGAGCCAGGAGAAACCCCGCCCCCAGGCTCATTTCAGTCTTGGTCCTGTCAGCGGCGGGGGCTGATCCGACGGTTGCGTAATCCCTTGAAAATTCCCGCAAGAGCAGATTCGCGCTGAAGCTGCCCTGCTGATAAGTGTGGTGAAAAGAGCCAGCGGACCCTTTTGCGCCATACGCGGAGCTGCCGGCAAGGGAGAGGGTGAAGGCCCCTGCCCGGGGCACGAGAAACGCCGTGGAGATTCCTCCGTTATAGACGCCGTCGGTTCCTTCCGCCCGCGCTCCAATATTCAGGGAACTCGTCACGCCGTAGCGGTGGAACGCGGAAAACGCGGGTTTGCCGTATTCGTTGCTAGCAACTCCATACTGTTCTCTCAGGAAACCCGCGTTGTAACGGTACTCATGGAGCCCTTCCCTCAGGAGTTGCGGGCTGAAATACAGGGGATAGGAAATTTTTTGCTCGTTTCCAAAGGGGTCCTTGAGGACAACATCGACTCTGTGCGCCCCTCCGTGGGAATAGATGTTTTTCAGCTCGAATGACCCCGGCGGGATTTGCTGCTTGCTCACCAAAAGGCCGTCCATATAGATTTCAGCCTGAGAAGGAAAATCAGCGACGCCCCTGAGGCTGAACAGCGGCTGGGTGATAAAATAGGGGTCAAGCTTATAGACCTTCGAGAAGCCGATACCGCCCATGTTGACGGCGCTCCCCAGCTCGCCGGAACTCGCGAATTGGTCGCCCAGCACTAACCACTGGAGCTCGCCGCGTTGCTCATACGTGGCGTTGCTGCCGAGCCGCGTGAATTTCTCATTAGACCCGGTTTTCGTGTAGAGAGAATCGGAAACAAAGAAGACGTCACCCGATCTTATGCCGACTTTATTCGTGACCGTGAAAGACTGGAATCCGAACGGATCGGCATGGGAATAGGCAAGCCCGTAATTGATAAAAGCGCTTGTCTCACGCGGGTAATAAACATTCAGCGGCCTCGCCGAAAGAGGGTAGAGTTCTATGGTTGTTTGCCGCTTCTCCGCGGTCTTTCCCAGAATGTTGACAATAAGATTTCTTTCGTCAAAGGTATGCCTGACGTCGCGCAGGGCGCTCAGGGGAACATGCTTCTCGTTCCGAATAAGAACAATACTGTCGTCCGCGGTTTTGAGCTTCAGGGCGACCGCGTCTCCCACCCTGATGTAGAGTTCACCTTCCGTGTCTATTTCGAGAAAGAAGTCGCCCTTTGATTCCCTATTGACGGAAATGTTCACGACAATCTGGGTCGTTGCTTTTGTGAATGAAGGGAAATTCGCGGCAATTTCCAACATTGCCGGGCCGGCGTCAGCAACAAGATTTGAAGTGGTCGAAGCGGAAACAAGCTCATCGGCCGAGGCGTCGGAAACAGCCGGAAAGGGAAAAACAGGGCTCAAGGCGAGGGCGAAAAAAAACAGCAAACCGCTCCGTGCCGTACGTTGAGAGCGGATGCCGGGCGATGCGATATCGCTACTCCGCGCACATATTTTTTTGAACATTCAGTGTCCCATTAATGGTAAAATTCACGGACTGAGCGATAACCTCGATCGTCGTCAGTTTTCCACACAGCTCTTTCGGGATGGTCACTTCGAACGGGCGCGACAGGCCGTGCAGAATATACCAGCCCGCGACCTCCTTGGAGAACAATTCCACGCCATCCACTGCCTTTCCACGGAACGTTACGGCGGATAATTTTATGTGAATATTTCCGGTATTTTTAACAACAGCTTTGGCAATGCCTTTGGACATATCGGTTTTTTCAATGATTGCGCTCTCTTGCGGACGAACGGGCCTGACGAAGATGGGGATCGCATACCGAAAGGCGATAGTGAGTCCGGCCGTTATTTTCCCAGAGCCTTTCTCGTCCGACGCTTTTTTCCGAGATGGAATCTCTTGAACGAAGATCCGGTAGGTCTTTTCCTTTAATGAAGGCGGGCCCTTGACGCCGATTCTGACGGCCCGCTGCTCATTCGGCTCCACGGTCATGATCTTCGGAAAAAAAACGATGTCTCTCGCCTCGGTATACACGTCCTTACCGCCGGCGTCCTGGGACCATTCCTTCACCTCGATCTGGCAATTCAGCTTGTCCTCGCCGCTGTTCACCACCGAAAAGACGCCGCTCTTCACGTTGCCGCTCAATTCCAGTGACGTGGGCGTAATGCTGAAATTCGACGCAAAGCCTTGCGAAGCGAACAGCGATGTGGATGCAAGACCGATAACCGCCCATGCAAGAAAACGGGCCGTGCTCTTGACAAGGGGTTTCATTGCTTCATTTCTCGTTTTTGCGCTGTTGTTCATAGGATTCTTACCAACCTCAATATGCCGCACATTGCCTCTCAATACGTAATCGTCAACGTCTGCAGATCTCCATAATTCCCCACGGGTGCGTTCTCATAATTCGCGCTTATAGCCGAGCCGCCGATGTTCAGGGATATGCCGGTCCCGAAGCCCTGCCCTGTCACGCTGGAAAGAAAATTGAACGTATACGGTATCAGGCTGCCTCCGCAGGCCGGATAGGAACTGTCCAGGCCCCCGCAGGCGCTCGATGCGGATACGGTTATACTGCTGTTTTTAGTGCATTTTATCTGCATATCCGGTGAGATCGTTGCGCTGGTCGAACCTGGCACCGACGGATCGATATTGAAGGTAAGCGTTCCCGGAGACTGCAAAACAGCGCACGTGCTGATTACCGTGCCGCTTACACTACCGATCGGCAGCGTGGCGGTAATGGACCCTGCGGGTGCGGCCCAACTGATGGTCAGGCTAACGGCATTGTTGTTCGCGTACACGCCCGCCGCGGCATTCAGATAATCCGCCTGCAGGATCTGGCTGTTCGTAGTCAGCAGATCGATAGGCGTGGCGCCGAGGCCCGTTCCGCTGATAATGAATCCCAGGGTATAGGGGATAACGTTCACTCCGGAGTTTATGGTCCACCCGCTCACGGGGGTCACGGCCACCGTATATGCCTTCCCCGCCTCGCAGGTAAATTGTATTTGCTGTGTCACTGTCCCGAGAATGGGGCCTGGCGTGGTGGACGGATCAATGGCGCTAAAGGAAATCGCTCCGGTATTGGATCCGACAAAAACGCACCTGCCCGGAGTTATCGTGACCGAGTAGTCAACGAAGTCGCTGCCCGCGGGAGGACCGGCGCTGTCCGTCAGCGTCACTCTGAACGCGAACGTCCCGGCCTGGGTTGGGATTCCGGAAATAACGGCAGTTGAGCCGGAGGGGGTAAATGTCAGGCCGGTAGGAAGGGTACCGGTCTGGGACCAGAAGTATGGTGGAGTGCCGCCGGATGCGGTCAGAGTCTCCGAATAGACGGTGTACTGTGTGCCGTCCGGGAGATTATTAGGCTGCAGTTTGAGCTGCGCGGCATAAACCGTCTCCACCGCGCCGGCAATGATAAATAATATAAATGCAAATATGACATGCTTTTTGAAGTGTTGTGAACGCATCAATACCTTCTCACTTCCGGCTTTTAATGAAAGAACGCAGCCCTCTTCGACGATTATATATCATCGGAAAGGACTGCGTTAAAACAATGTCACTTGTCGGGTTTAGCGTTACTCAAGCCAATCTGCAAACCTAATAAGTAATCGTCAAGGTAACTGTGTCTGCATACGAGTCAGCAGGCACGTTGTCATAAGCACCTATGGCGATCGAAGCGCTTATTTCCGGACTCAAAGAAGTAGTTTTCCCCAATCCGGACCCAGGCGACGTATAAGTGAAGGTATATGGAATATAATCCGCAGTAGCACCAGCTTTAAGCCTGTATGTCGTTCCGGTCTCATTCAAACCGTTGTCGTCAGTGATGGTATAGGCATACGATTTTGTGCACCAAAAGGTGGGATTGGTGACCGTCGCATTAACCGCACCGCCAACAATCTGGTCGAGTGCACCGAAAGCTACGGTACCGTTCGCAGAAAAGGCGCATACAGCAGCCACTGTTGCCGATGCGTTTACTGTCGCCGTTGTTGTAGCTGCAAAAGCCACCCCCGCCATGGC
>JANONA010000288.1:0-6774 GCA_031420575.1 Nitrospirota bacterium
ATCGAGCAGCGCCTTGATGGGACGTTCGCCAAGGAACTGCCGGGTGATGGCTGCGGTGATGCGGTTGCAGGCCATGTCGGCCAGTTCCTGATACATGAGCAACGCGGGATAGGTGTCGCCTTTGCACACAAGGCAGGTGTCGAGCCTTTGTTTTGTGATGCGCTTGAGCTGGCCGAAAAGATGGAGCTTCGGTTCCTCACCGGGGTCGCGCCATTTCGTGTAGAGCAGCCGCTGTGTGACGTGGAAGACGAGCGTGGAAGGCCGCATATCGCCCAGATGTTTGAGATTCATGTCAACGGATTCACCGATGATTCCGGCGTTCTGAGTCTGAGAGGGGCCAACGAGGTCGGGCGTGAGTTCCAGAATCGAATCCTCGTTGAAGTCGGCAGTCAGCCGCTCCTCCGGCAACTCCACGCGATAGCCTTCGACACGGGGGAACCGGATTTCCAGAGCGTCGCGCTCGGGACGCATGGCTTTGACCTGGACCGTCTCGCGCGGCGGCTGCGGTGGGGCGATGACCGGCTTGGCGGTGAAGTCGAAGGGAATGCCGAAGATGTCCGCATATTCGACGTTGAAGAGTCCTTTGTCAGGTCCCTCTTCATTCACCTCGTATGACTGGCGTCGCAGGGCGCGGCCAATGACCTGCTCGCACAGGAGCTGCGTGCCGAAAGCGCGTATGCCAAGAACGTGGGTGACGGTATTGGCATCCCAACCCTCGGTGAGCATCGAAACGGAGACGACGCAGCGGATGGCGCCGCCAAGCTGGCCTGGTTTCCCGACGGTGTTCATGACCTCGCGAAGCAATTCCTGGTCCGTGATGGTATCGCCTGCACGGGCATCACCGGTGCGCTCCACGATCTCACGGCGAAAGCGTTCAATCTCGTCGGCAGCCATGCCGCGAAAGTTGTCATCGAGTGCATCGCCCGCTTCCAGTTGCTCACTATCGATGAGGAGCGTATTCGGGCGTGGGAGCGGATTGCCGGTGGTTTCGTCAAAATTGCGGAACAGTGCGAGGCGTCCATTTTCCAGCGTGGTGGCGCCATCGTCCTTTTTGCGATAAAAGCCGGAGATGAAGTCGTATACCAGCTTCGAGATGGCGGTGTTCTGGCAGACGATGATGAAACACGGGGGCACCTTGATCTTCTTCTCCTCCCACAGCTTGAAGGTTTTCTCGTAGTGGCCGTAGAGGGCCTGCAGCGCCGTCTGTAAACGAGTCGGGAGTTTGAGCGGGTCGAGTTCTTCGCCCTGGCCGCGTCCTTTCTTGGGCATGTCTTTGCGGATGTTATTCCAAAGGTCGCGGAACATCGGCATCTCTTCGCCGGGGATGTTTTCCGCCACAGGCACGCGCGGCAACTTGACGATACCGCACTCGATGGCATCCATGAGCGAGAAGTCGCTCATCGTCCATGGGAACAATGTGCCCTCGGCGTAGCCGGAGCCGCTGAGAAAAAACGGCGTGGCCGAAAGGTCAATGACACGGGCGAGGCCGAGCTTCAGGTTCACGGCTTCGAGGCCGGAAATCCAGAGGCGTGCGGCCTCGGTATTTTTCTCGGCCTCTTTCTTCTCGTCGCCTTTCAGATCCTCATCGTCGGCGTCTTTCGGTTTTTCCCGGTAGCAGTGGTGCGCTTCGTCGTTGATAACGAGTATATTTTTCATGCCCATGAGGTCAGGCATCACGCGCTGGAGCATCTGGCCTTCCGTTTCGAGCGTCTTGGGTTCATCCCCCGTGCGGCCCTGGAGAAGCTGACGTCCTCCCTTGGAAAGTTCGATGCGCTCGCGCATTTTGAAAACGTGGTAGTTGGTGATGACGATCTTGGCCCGGTTTATGTCATCGAGCATGTCGCCGGGAACGAGTTCGCGGCCGGCGTAGTAGCTGTCAGGGTCGTTGGGCTGGAGGACGCGTAACCGGTCCTTGATCGTTAAGCCGGGGGCGCAGACCAGAAAGCCGCGCGTGAAATTCTTGCTCGTCGGGCGTCGCACCGCGTTGATCGTCTGCCATGCGATGAGCATCGCCATCACCGTGGTTTTTCCGGCGCCGGTGGCGAGCTTGAGCGCGAGCCGCATCAGCTCGGGGTTGGCGTCTTTGTTGGCCGAGACGAGATGGTCGAGAAGGCGTTTCCCGTTCTTGTATTGGGGCGCCACCTCGGTAAGCCAGATCGCGGTTTCTACTGCCTCAACCTGGCAGAAGAACGGGCGGAGGCTGCTGAACTTGTGATGGCGCCAGTGCTGGAGCAGCCGCGCAGTCTCCGGGGTGACCTGCCACTGTATGGGATTGGGCAAGGAACGCCATTGGTCCACATTCTGCCGTACCTCGTTGATGATCGAGGTGGGATCGTACTGCTGGTCTTTGGTCGAGAGACCGATGCCCTCGTCGAACACCATCTCGTCCTGATGCGCTTTCTTCTTGCGCTTCTTCGGCTTTGGGATAGGCGTGATGAACTCGGCGCGGCGGCGGGTTTCGAGAATCTTCTGCGTGGGTTGCCCGTGCTCATCCAGCTCCCAGTGCCGTGTAGGGATCGCATAAGGAGAGTTCAGAATGGGGCGGTCAAAGAATGGATTAGACATGATATCGAATACTCCTGATTACTGCATGACTCAGCCCTGCAAATTCAACACAGTCATAACTCTGTATAAAAAACATTACTACAGATGGCTATAAATGTCCAGAAAAGAGATGACTATGCGAGATTACGCAATACCGAGGAAGCGGGGCAGTTGATCCAATGCGGTTTTGAGGCGCTGCGTGAAGCGTTCTTCCGCGGAAGTAACGGCATCGGCATGCATAGCGGAGGGTACGGGTGGAGTGTCAGGGCTATATACGAGCATATGGAATGCCACGGACGTAACGGGCTTGTCAGGAAGCGGCGGATGCTCGATCTTATTCACGAACTCAATCCAGCGATCCGCCATCTGAATGTGCAGAGCTGCCTTCTGTGTCTTTAAATAATCGGCAACGGTTCCTGCCGGCGCTGGCGCGAGTCCCAAACAGACATTCCGACCCGGCAGCACGAGCCGGGACTGGAAGCCGTCGAATACACGGCCGATCGGAAAAAGTCTGCACGCCAGGGGGCGAGCGCTATAGATACCGCAGCCGGATGGCGTCCAGAAACGGCAAACAGGATTTCGCGGCAGCATGACCAGAGGGAAACCGTTTGCCCGGTCCGTATCAACAATATCGAGCAGGTCCTCGTAGCTCATGTTGCTTTCGCGGCAGATGAGGGCGATCTCGTAGGGATTGAGGACGATCGGAACGCTCGCCTTGCAGCAGTTGGAGGCGCATCCGCCGGTACCGCATGAGAGCTGCAGTAAATCAGTTTCTTCAAGCACTGCGGCATCGGCGCCGGCGATCTTTATGGCAGGTGAAGGATTGTTCGACATGAGCGTTGCTGATGCAATCACTTCGAGATCAGCCTTCCGCCCGTCTTAGCCTGCCACACCACGAGGATGGGACTGGCCACGAACACCGACGAATAGGTCCCCACGATTACCCCCAAAAGAAGCGCAATAGAGAAATCGTGCAGCACATCGCCGCCAAAGAGCGCAAGCGGGACGAGCACCAGCGACACGGTAAACCCGGTAATGATCGTCCGGGACAACACCTCGTTGATGCTGTTGTTCACCAGCGCCGGCAACGTGTCCTTCGTATTCCGCTTCAGATTTTCCCTGATGCGGTCGAAGATCACTACGGTATCGGTGAGCGAGTATCCCGCCAGTGTCAGGAGCGCCGTGACAATCAGCAGGTTGATCTCCCGGTTCAGGATATAAAAAATGCCGAGCACGGCCAGCACGTCGTGTATGGTAGCGATGGCCGCTGCCACGCCGAACTTAAACTCGAACCGGAGCGCAATGTAGAAAATGATCGCGATTATCGATACCAAGGTGGCCACGAGCGCGTCGCGCTGAAGCGCCTTGCCGATCACCGGACCAATCTCCATGATACTCTCGACCTCAAAGGCATTGCTCGGGAACTCCTGTTTAAACATGCGCTGGACCTTGTCCGAAGCGCCCTCGGACTCCCGGAGCCTGATCAGGATACTCTTCCCCTCACCCACTTCCTGGATCGAGGCGCCCGGGAATCCGTTCTTATCGAGCGCAACGCGCGCCTTATCGATCGGCACATGCGCCGTGAACTTAAGCTGAATCGTGGTCCCTCCCACGAAATCAACGCCGAGGTTCGCCTTGCCCCGTCCGATCTGGATCATGCCGACGATGCCAAGGGCGATCAGCAGGCCCGAAACCGTAAATGAGATATTCTTCCAGCCCATGAAATCAATGCTGGTTTTATGCAGTATTTGAAACATTCTACCCTCCGCGATTTTGCGATTTGCATGGCGCGCTTTTCAGTGTGCGCTCCGTTAAATACTCAGTTTCACTAACTTCCAGCGGGTATTGATGATATCAAAGATCACCTTGGTGCCCACGAGGGCGGAATAGAGGTTGATGATGATACCGAGGCTGAGCGTCACGGCAAACCCTTTAATGGGGCCCGTGCCGAACAGGAACAGCGCTGCCGCGGTAATGAGCGTGGTCACGTGCGAATCGAGGATCGTGAGAAACGCCTTGTCGTATCCGGAGTCAACCGCCGCCCGCGGCTGTTTGCCGGCGCGGAGCTCTTCACGAATGCGCTCGAACATCAGCACGTTCGAATCCACACCCATGCCGATGGTGAGGATAATGCCCGCGATGCCCGGCAGCGTGAGCGTGGCATTCAAGAGCGCCATGGCGCCCAGAAGCAGCACGATGTTCAGGACCACGGCATAGTCCGCGATAAGCCCCGACATCCGGTAATAAACAATCATAAAAATGAATACAAGCATCCCGCCGAAAAGCGCCGCGCGCACGCCATGGTCGATGGAGTCCTGGCCGAGCGACGGGCCCACGGTCACGTTCTGGATGATCTTCATGGGCGCCGGGAGCGATTCACGCAGCACGATCGCAAGTTTCGCCGCTTCATCATGCGTGAAGCTTCCGGTAATCTGGGCGTCGCCGCCGCTGATCCGGTCCTGGATCCTCGGCGCGGAATGCACCACGCCGTCGAGCACGATCGCGAGCTGTTTGCCCACGTTGTCGCCGGTGACGCGATCGAAGGTCTTGGCGCCGTCACTGTCAAAGGCTATGGAAATCGCCGGTTTGTTGTACTCATCAATCCCGACCCTGGCTTCCTTCAGTCTATCGCCGGTCAAAAGCGTCTGTTTGTATACAAGGTAGGGACGCTTGATGACCTTCCCGCTCTCGTCAACGTCCTCGCCGTACAGCACCTCGCTGTCCGCGGGGGCCTTGCCTGCAAGCGCTTTTTGTAAGTCACCCTCCGTGTTCAGGAGCTTGAACTCTAATCTGCCCGCGGTCTTGATAAACGAGATCGCCTCCTGGGGGTTCTTCAGGCCCGGAAGCTGAAGCGCGATCTGATCGTTCTCCTGCCTATAGATGAGAGGTTCGGCCACGCCGTACTTGTCCACCCTCCGGCGGGTGCGCTCGAGGACCTGGGTCACGGCCCACTCCTTGAGCCGCTTCACCTCGCCCGCTTTCATGGCATATACCAGCTCACCCCTGGCCCGGTTCTTTACCTCGATTATGGCATAGCTGTCCTTCACGAGCTTCTCCGCCTTTTCCGTAAGCGGTTCGTCAAACCGGGCAATGATGTCCTGGCCGGATCTGCTGAAGACCACCGCGAGCGTCTGCGTCGCCGCCGTGGTCTGAAGATCAGCCACGATATTGTCCACCGACGACTCTACCGCCTTGGCAGTGTCTACCTCCATCACTAAGTGGCTGCCGCCTCTGAGGTCGAGGCCCAGTGAGATTTTGGGCACGCTGTGTCTCCACCAGTCCGGCAGCCCGGTCGACAATGGTGTGGACGGCACGAACAAAAAGAGCGCAATCGCGATTGAAAGGACGATGAGCGCCATTCTCCACTGAATACTCTTTTTCATACAATCGCCTCCTGCTGAATTCTTGAATGACCAAATTTACCACTGAACTTGCCGAGAACACGGAGAAACCCGCATGAAGCTGCGCAAAGATTTCTAAAATCTTTCCACCTTCCCAACTTCCCAACTTCTCACCTTCCATTTCCTCTATGAGGCTTTACTTCTTTCTCCCTCCGGCTTCACTATATCGCCCACCGATCCGCGGGTGATCTTGACCTTGACGCCTTCGGCGATCTTGATGGTGAGGGTATCGGTCGTGGCGTTCTCGACCGTGGCGTACATGCCGCCGGCCGTGACAATCTCGTCGCCCTTCTTGACCTCACCTAACATCTTTTTGTGCTCTTTCATCTTCTGCTGCTGGGGACGGATCATGATGAAGTAGAAAATCGCGAAGATCACGACCATCATGACGATGCCCTGGTACCCGCCGCCTCCCTGGGCCGCCGCGTCTTCAGCCTGTGCCCCCATTGCGTATGCTGTTTCGATAAACATGTGTTCCCTCCTCGTTAATTTAGACTTCCCGTTTTCAATTTATCCTAAAGCGTTTTCCCGCTTCAAGAGAAAAGCTTTCTTGAACTCCTTATACTTCCCCTGCTCGATGCTCGCCCGGACGTTCCGCATCAGGTTCAGGTAGAAGAACAGGTTATGGATCGTGCCGAGCCGCAAGGCCAAAACCTCACCCGCATTGAACAAATGCCTCAGATATGCCCGGGTAAAGTTTCCGCACGTGTAGCATCCGCACGCGGGATCGATCGGCTGATGGTCTCGCTCGTACCGGGCATTCCTGATCGCTACTTTGCCAAAGGAGGTGAAGAATGTTCCATTCCGCGCGTTCCGTGTCGGCATCACG
>JANONA010000289.1:0-2193 GCA_031420575.1 Nitrospirota bacterium
ATTCTGACCCGCTGCCCTTCCCGTAAATAGGGGTAAGGGTCAAGATTCTCATTATTCTCAACAACTTTCCTGAGCGAGAATATTTGCTCTTCCGGTATTTGTTCAGGTTCGCCGGGTAGTGCGCCGAGAAATCTCACAACGCCCTTGGTCTTTAAAACCGTCAATTTATCGTGATTGCTTTTGGTTGTATGGACAAACAGGTAGCATGGGAAAAGAGGAAATTGTACCAGCTTGTTTCTATCTTTCCACCTGCTCAGTCTTTCCACCGCGGGGAGAAATGTTTCAATGCCGGCGCCTGTTAACCTTTGCAATACTTTAAACTCGTGCCTTGATTTTACATGAACGGCAAACCAATATAAGTCAGGAATCTCTCTATTCTCCATTTCCCATGATATCCGCGCATCCTGCTTTCATCCTCGACCATTAATCGCATCATTTTGAAATCGAGAGAGGACGGCCGTATAAGTCTTTTGATGATTATGTGGTGCCGCTGACCGGAATCGAACCGGTACGACAGTTGCCCGTCGAGAGATTTTAAGTCTCTTGCGTCTGCCAATTTCGCCACAGCGGCATGGATCCTGTACAACTGAATAATAGAGAAACACCGTTTTTTGTCAAGAAAAATGTGATACCTAAATCCTGCAATCGAACCACAGAGTTCACAGAGTAACATACTGATTAAAAGGAAAAAACCCTAAAACCGATGTTTCTCTCTGCGCACTCAAAAGGTGACTGCTGCAAGTCTTATAATTTTCCAAAATCAAACTCACGAGAACACGGAGAATAAAAGGGTTTCCAAGGTTTTCATACTCAAGATTTATCTCTGTGGCCTCTGTGGTTTGCAGTTTTTAGGTGATAATTTCCCCTGATCGCGCCCTGAGACTATGCCTGGCCCGCCGAACCGAGCACTTCCCTGTTCTTGTGGATGATCATCTTCAGCAGCTCGTCGCGGGCCGGGCCGAGATACTTTCTCGGGTCGAACTCCGCCGGTTTCTCGGTCAGGGTCTTGCGGATCAGGGCCGTCATCGCAAGACGTCCGTCGCTGTCGATATTTATCTTGCACACGGCGCTCCGGGCGGCCTTCCTGAGCTGCTCCGCCGGAATGCCGACAGCGTCCTTCAACGTCCCGCCGTATTTGTTGATCATCTCAATATATTCGGGCACGACGGACGAGGCCCCGTGCAGCACGATCGGGAATCCGGGTATCCGTTTCTCGATCTCCTCGAGGATGTCGAAGCGGAGCGGCGGCGGCGTCAGCACCCCGCGCGCATCGCGCGTGCATTGCGACGGCTTGAACTTCATGGCGCCGTGGGACGTGCCGATCGAGATCGCCAGGGAATCGACGTTCGTCTTCTTCACAAAGTCCTCGACCTCTTCGGGCTTCGTATAGGTGGACTTTTCCGCCGAGACCTCATCCTCGATGCCCGCCAGAACGCCGAGCTCTCCCTCGACGACCACATCATTGGCGTGGGCGTATTCGACCACTTGTCTGGTCAGCTTCACGTTGTCCTCGTAGGAGTGATGGGACCCGTCGATCATGACCGATGAAAATCCCGTGTCGATACAGGACTTGCAGAGTTCGAAGGTGTCGCCATGGTCCAGGTGCAGGGCGAACTTCACCGGTGAGCCGGCGTCCCTGATCATCGCGACGGCGCCCATGGCGAGGAACCGCAGGAGTGTCTGATTCGCGTATTTCCGCGCGCCGCTCGAGACCTGCAGGATGAACGGCGACGCGGACTCCACGCATCCCAGGACGATCGCCTGCAACTGCTCCATATTATTGAAATTGTACGCCGGGATGGCGTACTTGCCCTTCATCGCCTTCACGAACATCTCCGTGGTCGTGACGAGGCCGATATCCTTGTATGAGACCTTTTCCATAATAATGCGTTCCTCCTGTTGAAAGAGTTAGTGTGCAACCTGGCGCATAGTATCACAAGTTTTATGCGAACTTCAAACCCTGATTGAGGGCGGCCACAGGGAGCCGCCCCTATAAAACGCATGCTGTGCGAAAACCATGCAAGCGCTAAAAATCCGGGAATAGTTTGAGCAAAAGCGTCTTCCCCTGCCCGAGTTGCGCTGTTGCGGAAAGAATGCCCCCTTCAATATACTCGAGCGTGAAATTCCGATGCCCCTTTTGAACAACGCTCCTGGCGTCCGATGGACAGCCGGCCTCGCACCCGGCTATACCCT
>JANONA010000290.1:0-4318 GCA_031420575.1 Nitrospirota bacterium
GACCATACCCTTCCTTCGCGCCGATGATGGAATAGGTCGCGATGCCGCCGGCGTCATTGCCCGCGTTCCCGGCGATCACCCCTGGTCCGATGACGGCAAGAATAACAATGAACCTTCTGTTGGCAAAGAAGCTTTTGATCCGTTCTATAAATTTCACTAATCACACAACTCCCTGCGCTAGAGCGCTTCGGCGCGAGAAAATTACACCTAAAAAATGCATTTAGCCACAGACTTTCACGGACTATATCAGTCTTTTCAATAACTTATAAATAAAAACCTGTTCACCTTTCAAGTGAGTTTAAGTAGAGAGGCTGTATCTACCATAGTGCTGCTTTCGCTTAGAAGCGCCTACTGTTGGTGTCCGTGTTAGTCCGTGGCTGATTGCAGGATTTAGGTTACATCCTTCTCCGTTTTTTCCTCGAAGCGGTCGGGAGGAGAAAATCCACCACGTCGTCCACGGTCACAATGCCGCGCAGGACGCCGTTCTCATCCACCACGGGCGCGGCAAGCAGGTTGTATTTCGATATGAACTCCGCCACCTCGTTTTCATCCGCGTCAAGGTGCAGCGTTTTCACCGGTGTTTTCATAACGTCGCCAAGCAGCGCCTGCGGAAGGGCCAGGATAAGGTTCTTGAGCGATATGACTCCCGCAATGCGTTCATTGAGGTCAAGGATGTAGAGATAATAGATCGTCTCAACGTTCGGCGCCTCGAGACGCAGTTCCCTGATCGCTTCCTCCACGGTCATGTCCGGCGGGAACGCCAGGTATTCCGTGGTCATGAGGCCGCCTGCCGTGTCCTCTTCATGTTTGAGGAGTTCCCGCACGTCCTCAGCCTCTTCCTTCTCCATGAGCTTGATGAGTTCCTGTGCTTTGGCCTCGGGCAGATCGCCGAGCACGTCCGCGGCCTCATCAGGGGGCATCTGCTCAAGGATATCCGAGGCCTGCTCCCTGGTCATATCATCGATAATATCAACCTGGACCTGGCGCTCCAGCTCATGAAGGGCTTCCGCCGCGGTCTCAACATCCATACTGCCGAACAGAGCGGTCCTCTCCTTTTGTGAGACTTCGCTGATGATCTCGGCGAGGTCGGCCGGGTGTATCCGCGCCACCTTCTGCCGCGACACGGTAAGGGTCAGCCTCGTGAGCTTAGGTTCCACGGTCTGGAGATAGTGCCAACCGATCAATTTTTTTGGCAGTTTGTACCGCAACAGCGAGAACAGCTTCTCCCCCCGGGCCTCGAGCCCAAGCCTGCGCAGGATTCCCCGAAACCCGATATCCGCCGCAACAAGGCAGAGACGTCCCTTGACGTCGCCGAGTTCGAGGTCGTTGACGCGCACTAATTTGGCGCCGTTGATGTCCACGATCTGCTTGTCTAAGATGTCCCTGCAGAGCAGGATGTCGTTGGGTGACGGTACGGACGGTTCGAGGCTGTTGCGGTTCGTGTTAACGGAGATGACGCGCCGGTTAAAGAGGTTGATCAGGTCCCAGAGAATTACATAGGTGGTTCCGCCGGATGCGACGACTAATGACGTAACAGGGGGGAGTGCCTCTCCCCCGGATACGATAATATCCTTGAGCCTGCCGATCTCCTCGCCCATCTGGTCGAGTACCGGCTTCTTATGGACGTCGCTGACGAATATTTCTTCGGCAAAAAAAGGCATTATCCGCTCCGCGCAGGGGGATGATTGATGAGTTAGGTTATACCAGCGGCCTTGAGTGAAGTCAAGAAAAAAGCCGCCGGGACAAGCAAAATATGCTAACATATTTACAAACATACAGGCAATTCCACACAGGGCCATAAGCCTCGAAAGGGAACTTCAGCAAAACCGAAATCCATAAAACATTGAAATAGTGATATAAGAAAAATTAACATGTCATATCAATGGTTTTCTGATATAGTTTTTTAACGTTCATGCGTCACACACCTTGCTAGTGTCGGAGATAATCGAAAGGAGAGTTCATTCTATGTCGGAACAGACCATAAAAGACCTGAAAAAAGAGATATACTTGCTGATGCGCAAAGCACAGGAGATGCTCGAACTCACGGAGGACGGATTCATGAAGAATAAACTCGCCTCTCTGGATCAGGCCGATGAGCTCGCCAAAGAGATCCATACCAGGGAAGACGCGCTCACCGCCACGCTCGCGAAGATGGCCTCGGCGAACAGCGAAGCGCGGGCGCTCCTGATCGTCCCCTCCTACATTGAGAAAATCGCAACCAGCATCAAGCGCATAACCGAGAACAGCCGTGTCAGGATCAAGGAAGGCATGCTGTTCAGCAACAAAGCCATTCTGGAAACCGGAAATCTTTTCACCAAGGCCAAAGACGTCCTCAAAAAAGCCGGCGAAGCCGCGATAACCAGCTCCCCGGCAACCGTGGAGAGCGCACTGACGGAAAGTGACGCTATGGAACGTATAGCCAATGATTACGCGACGGCCCACGAAGAGCGACTCGTAACCGGCGAGTGCTCGCCCAAGTCCTCCTCGGCCTATCTGTGCATCCTCTACGCATTTGACGACATGGGAACGCACATCAAGAACGCGCTCAAGAGGTTTTCCGGCAAATAATCGTAACTGCTCAGGACTATCAGGAACCATTGGATTGTGTTTTGTAATTTGATCCGAGTAATTGCCGATACATTCCGTCGTAAGATCTATAAGGAAAATCATGCCTGCAACACAAAACCCGGGAATCGGTCTGGCGCTTTCAGGCGGTGCGGTGCGCGGCTTTGCCCACATTGCCGTGCTGGACGTCCTGGAACAGGAAGGCGTCCCTATTCACGCCATCGCCGGAACCAGCGCAGGCAGTATCATCGGCGCCCTCTATTGCGCCGGCATGCCTCTCCTGGAAATCAAGCGAATTCTCCTGAACACCAAATGGACGGACATTCTTAAATTTACCATTCCCCGGACAGGCCTCATATCGAGCGATGGCATCTACCGGTTCATGGACAATATTCTGCCCGTGAAGAAGTTCTCCGACCTCCCCCTCCCCTTTGCGGCTGTCGCAACAGACCTCCGTACCGGAGAAAAGGTCGCCATCACTACCGGTTCGATCGCCCGCGCGGTCCAGGCCAGTTGCAGCCTCCCGGTGATTTTCACGCCTACTGAGATCAATAAGAAAGCGCTGGTAGACGGAGGCTTTTCCAGCCAGGTGCCGGTAAGGGTGGTACGGGAAGAATTAAACGTTCAGAAGGTTATCGCGGTAAATGTGAATTATAAGGCGCCGGAACTGAACCACTTCGACAATATCATCAAGATCGCGGCGCATTTATCAGCGCTCTGGGCCTCGAGAAATGCTCGGGAAGAGGAAAAGCTTGCTGATGTGGTCATCCCCGTGAATGCACGGGGCATTGCTTTATATGATCTGTCTAAAGCAAAGGAGTTGTTGAAGCGGGGCAAAGAAGCGGCTGAGGAAATGATGCCGGAAGTCAAGGCTCTGGTCTTAAAGCACGGGTAGTATGCTCTTGACATTACTCTTGACAACGATTATTAAATCTGATAGATTCTATTATCTTAATTCAGGAAGGGAGGTGAATATCAATGAAAAAGATTATCGCGCTTTTCACGGCAATGGCGTTTGTTCTTACCTTCGGCGTAGCGTTCGCACAGGCGCCGGCAGCGGCGCCGGCGGCGGCTCCTGAGAAGATGGAGGAGAAGGCTCCGGCAAAGAAGGCTGCAAAGAAGGCAAAAAAGAAGAAGAAGGCTGCAAAGAAGGAAGCAGCACCGGCAGCAGCACCGGCAGCAGCACCGGCAGCAGCACCGGCAACAGCACCGGCAGCAGCACCGGCAGGCAAGTAGTTTCTCTATACCGCTAATTTATTATACCAAGCGGAAAAAAGAAATCTTGAATGGAATAAATCTTTATAAACAGCAGGCGGCAACCCCGCCTGCTGTTTTATTATCCGAACCCATCTCACCAATTAACGTTGGCTGATCAATCCCACCACAGGAAGAGCCTCTTCGTCCTTTTGATGTCCTTGATCAACCCCTCGACCGAACCCGGTCCCTGGTCAACGGCATCGGGGCAGAAATCGTATACTTCGTCGGCAAATGTGTTCAAGTCCCTCGGCAAGGTTTTAAACTCGAGCTCAACCCAGTCGCTGTCGGCGCCGATAATATCAAAGGATGCGATCTTCTCCCACTCTTTCAGCCGGTCGATCACATCCTGATTGGAAATATCATAATCCTTCCCGTTGGAATGCATGACCCGGATAATCTCGTACTGGTCCGTGCCCTTGAGGATGCCGATCCTGTCGATCTTGAGACCTGCGTTCATTTCAACGACAAAGGCCATGTATTTCAGCGGGAGCAGTCT
>JANONA010000291.1:0-2833 GCA_031420575.1 Nitrospirota bacterium
TGAGGAAACCACGATCGTATGGAGCCGGTAGGGTTTGCCCTCCTTGTATTCGATGGTCACCTGGGACTTGCCGTCCGGCCTCAGATAAGGAAGTATCTCTTTTTTCCGCACTTCTGAAAGGCGGCGGGTCAGTTTGTGCGCGAGCATGATGGTCATGGGCATCAGTTCCGGGGTCTCATCGCAGGCATAACCGAACATGAGGCCTTGGTCTCCCGCGCCGCCCGTATCCACGCCCATGGCAATATCGGGCGACTGGGAATGGACCGAGGTGATGACCGCGCAGGTCTCGTAATCGAACCCGTACTTTGCACGGGTGTACCCGATGTCCTTGATGGTCTGACGGACGATATCGGGGATCTCGACATACCCCTTGGTCGTGATCTCTCCTGCCACCATGACAAGGCCGGTGGTCAAAAGCGTCTCGCAGGCCACCCGGCTCATGGGGTCCTGCGTAAGCAGCGCGTCAAGTACCGCGTCAGAGATCTGATCGGCTATTTTATCCGGATGCCCCTCGGTTACCGATTCCGAGGTAAAAAGGTAATTCTTGTTAATGCTGCTCATCTGGTTCCCTCCCGGTCTTTCCGACCATAAAAATTTTTGTTTTCAGCACAGCTGCGGATTTTGTCAAGTGAAAACTTCCCTTAGAACAAAAGCGGGATTACCGCTGCCCCGAGAGCGGCAAATGAGGTAGCACAATACATTAACTGGACTGACTTTTCAATATGTTTTTTGTCAAGCGGGCTCCTCGCCTCACCGATGTAGGGTTTGAGGCTCGGCTGTCCCGCATAGGCGCTCTGCCCACCGAGACGTATGCCCAGCGCGCCCGCCATGGCAGCCTCGGGATACCCGCTGTTCGGGCTTGGATGGTTTTTCCCGTCACGAAGCATGATCCGCCAGGGGCTTTTGAATGCGGAATGGGGAGCCTGCCCCCAGCGTTTACGAGCGGACCCGCGAGTGCAGGGGGTGCGGAGCCTGCCCCCAGCGTTTACGAGTGGACCCGCGAGTGCAGGGGGTGCGGAGTTTAAAAGCGAATATCCATTAGAAGCCAGGCAGATCATAACGGCGGTAAGCCGCGCCGGAATATAGTTCGCCACATCATCCAGCCGCGCCGCTGCCCAGCCGAAGTTGATGTACTTCTCATTCTTGTACCCGACCATGGAGTCCAGGGTATTCACCGCTTTATATGCAAGGGCAAGCGCCGGTCCGCCGATCGCCAGGTAGAAGAGCGGTGCGATCACACCGTCGGATGCGTTCTCCGCAACGGTCTCGACCACAGCCCTGGCGATCTCCTTCTCGTCAAGATTCGCCGTATCTCTGCCGACGATCATCGAGAGCTCAGTCCTTGCCTGCGCAAGGTCCCCTGCATCAAGCCGCCTCAACACCGCTTTCGCGGCGTCTCCCAGGCCTCGCGTGGCAAGTGTCGTGGAGGCCAAAAGAACAGAGAGGATGAAACCGGGATAGACTGATAGCCGGAAGAAGGATGCAATCAGGAATTGTGAAGTGATCAAGACCAGCGAAATGACGAGAATGACCAGAATAACTCCCGCAATCTTCTCAGCCGACGGGGTTTTCGTAAAACGCCTGAGGACTGTTTCGGTTCTCCGGATCATCCATCCAATGCCGCGGACGGGATGCGGGAACCAGCGAGGATCGCCGAGGATACGATCAAGGACATACGCGGAAAGGATAATGAGCCCGTTCAGAGCGTAATACGGCGCCATATGCATCCCCGCTACTTTATTTCCCCGGCAATTTCTTTGTACAGTTGCACGGGATCAAAAGGGAGCACCAAAGCATTAAAGTTTGCGATACCCGTCGGAGGCTGCACAGAGCGCAGCTCGAAGTTGACCGCTCCCTTCGGAGGAATGACAACACCCTTTTCCTGAAGGTATTTTGCTTTTAATTCCTGAACATTCATGCCGCGTTTTGCCAGGATGTCGAAATCCAACCGGCTGTATATCTGCTTGCCGTTCAAAAGCCTCATCCTGGTAAGTACCGCGCCCTGGGCGTCATACACCTCAACCACCACATACCATGCGGTAATCTCTTTTTCCGTGGCATTCTCAAGGACGCCGGTGACCAGCAAGTCTCCGTTCTCCACCATGGCGCCGGCGGGGTTTACTATTTGCAATCCTTTGATCGAAGTCATCTCATGCGCCGCTTCTCTCCCCTTTTGCGGAGATGATTGAAGATAGACAAACACGCCGTATGCCGCCAGACCGCCGATGATGAGCATAACAAACAGAACCAGAATCATACGGCCTGAATGGGAAGGTTTCGAAGAAGGCATGGGTTCCTTCTCCGCTCGTTCCGCCGCTGGCTGAGCAACAGGGCGGGCGGCTTCCTTCCTGGGCCTTTCCGGCTGGGTCGGAGGCGCTGTTGCTGGTTCCGGTGTAATCACCGGCTCCGGCTGCGGCTCAACAGGCGACTCCGCGGCAGGCGCGGGAGCGGCAAAATGATCTGGTTCGGCAAAAGACGGGGCAGGTTCTTCCAGCGCCTCCTCATCAGTGGATGGCGCGGAAAAATCAAAGGTCTTTGCCGATGGCGTCGAGGGGGCAGTCTCTCCGACAACAGGCTCACCCGCCTCCGGCGACAACGGCGCCTTGGCGGTACTGGGCTTCGGTTCGAACATGTCGAGAACGGAAACAGCGCTCCAGGAAAGCGTATAGCGCTCAAAGTCCTCTTTCGTGATCTTCACGGACTCGCCGCAGCGCGTACACGCGAACTTAATACCCGTCCCGGTGATTTTATCATCAGAGACACGAAAGAGCTTATCACAGCTTCCACACCGAGCTTCCATCCTGCGCCGCCTCCTGAATTGAATGCAAATGCT
>JANONA010000292.1:0-8609 GCA_031420575.1 Nitrospirota bacterium
GTGAGTTTAAGTAGAGAGGCTGTATCTATCATAATACTGCTTTCGCTTAGAAGCGCCTACTCTTGGTGTCCGTGTTAGTCCGTGGCTGATTGCAGGATTTTGGTCATAAACTTTTTACGATTTTTTTTCGTATCTTTCCCGTTCGCTGTAAATGCAGCCGCAGTACTGCTGCCGATAAAGCCCCATGGCCTTTGACTCCATGATCCCTTCCCGCCAGCCGCGGCGGAAGTCCTCGTAATAGAGCTCGAGGCCGTACTCCGACGCCATTTCCCGGCCAATGCCCTTGATCAGGTCGTGCTTCTGAAACTTGCTGTACAGGAGCGAGGTCGTGAAGGCGCTAAAGCCCTTTTCCCTGGCAGCGGCGCACGCCGCATCCAGCCGCATCCGGTAGCAGTGCTCGCACCGCTGTGTGCCCGTGCCCGCGATGCGCAAGAGAAACGGATCGAGGTCGTACCCGTCACGATACAATACCTCAAATCCGGCACGGGCGGCAAACTCCTTCACCGTATCTAATCTTTTTTTGTACTCCTGGTAGGGATGGATGTTGGGATTATAAAAATATCCCGTCGGCGCAAACCCCTCTTCCTTTAACCGGAAATAGGGATAGATCGCGCAGGGAGCGCAGCAGATGTGAAAAAAAATATTCATCATGACCAAAAGTTAGTTGCCGGGCGTGGTAAGCTCGCGTGTCAGCCGCGCAACGCGCTCGCAGGCTGTTTTCGTAGCCTCTGGATAGGCGCCTGGAGCGGCCCTGCAAAAGAACGCATAATAGCCGATGGCCTCGCGGCCAAGGCCGATATTTTCAAGATTGTTCGCAAGGTTAAAATAGGCTTCATAATTGGCCTTATCCAGCGCGATGGCGATTTTATACTCTTCCACCGCGCGAAAATAATCGCCAAGAAGCATATGGCAATTTCCGAGACTGTTGCGTACCCGGGATTTGGCCGGAGTCTTTGCCGCAACATCGGTCCACAGGGAGAGCTTCGTAACCCAAACGCCGTTTCTCTGAAACGTAGCGGCGGTTAAAAGGAAAATAACAACTGCCATGACGGCTATTTTGAGATAATCGGCCTTCAACGTCCTCCCTCGTCTCCTGTCTCCTGTCTACTGTCTACTGCCCCTGTCCCCAGCCCTCACAGCAGTCTGTCCTGCGTTGACAAGGGTTTTTTCCTGCCGAAGTATTCATAGGCAAGCCTCGTAGCCTGCCTGCCCCGGGGGGTCCGGTCGAGAAAGCCTTCCTGAATCAGAAAGGGCTCGTACACGTCTTCCAGGGTGTCCTTTTCCTCGCTCAGCGCCGCGGCAAGGGTTTCAAGCCCTACCGGTCCTCCCTCGAACTTGTCGATAATCGTGAGCAGGAGCCTCCGGTCCATATGATCAAATCCTTTTTCATCCACTTCAAGCCGGCGCATGGAACTCTCAACGAGGTCCTTCGTGATCGCGCCGTCGCCCTCCACCTGCGCGAAGTCCCTCACCCTGCGGAGCAGGCGGTTGACAATCCTCGGCGTGCCCCGTGAACGGCGCGCCAGCTCGGCGGCCGCGGCTGTATCGATCTTCGTTCGCAGCAGCTCGGCCGAACGTTGCACAATGGTCCTCAGCTCTTCGGGAGAATAGAAGTTGAGCCGGTCGATCACGCCGAAACGGCCCCTGAGCGGCGAGGTCAGAAGACCGGTCCTCGTGGTCGCTCCCACGAGCGTAAAGTTCGGCAGGTCGAGTTTTATGGAGCGCGCTCCCGGCCCCTGGCCGATGATGATATCGAGTTGAAAATCCTCCATTGCCGGATAGAGGATCTCCTCGACTACCCGGTTCAGCCGATGGATCTCGTCGATGAACAGCACGTCGCGTTCCTGAAGGTTCGTGAGAATGGCGGCCAGGTCTCCGGCGCGCTCGAGCACCGGACCGGACGTGGACTTGATGTTCACGCCCAGTTCATGGGCAATGATGTTCGCCAGTGTGGTCTTACCGAGCCCCGGCGGGCCGCAGAACAGAACATGGTCGAGCGCCTCACCCCTGCCCTTGGCTGCCTTGATGAATACGCGCAGATTCTCCTTGATCCTGTCCTGGCCCACGAAATCTTCAAAGCGAACGGGCCGAAGACTCCGGTCGAGCCTGATGTCGTCGTCGTTCTGTTCGGGCTCTATGATTCGTTCAGGCAATGGAAACCTCAGATGGAAAGAAGTCAGAAGTCAGAAGTCAGAAGTCAGAAGACGGAAGTCAGAAGTCAGACTGAATCAAAAGCCGTTGTCTCCTGTCTCCTGTATCCTGTCTCCTGTCTACTGTTTACTGTCCTCTAAATCATTTCCTCATCAAAACAGACAGCGCTTCTCTAATCAGTTCCTCGACTACAAGGCCGGGACGGCCGTTTCTGATCTTGTTGACCGTTTCTTCCGCCTGCGGCTTTTTATACCCCAGATTCACCAACGCTGATATCACATCTTCGGCATCATCGGACACGACAACCGGTCCTGATAAAGACGTCTGGACAGCGGGCATCATCAATTTTACTTTATCCTTCAGTTCGAGGATCATCCGTGCCGCGGTCTTCCTGCCGATGCCGGGAACAGAGCTGAGTTTTTGGTCATCGGAAGACCGGATGGCGGCGGCGAGCTCATCGACCGACAGGTTGGACAGGATCGTGAGGGCAAGCTTCGGACCGATACCCGAGACTCCGAGGAGGAGCAGAAACAGGTCTTTCTCCGCCTCAGTCAAAAAACCGAAGAGGGAAAGCGAATCTTCACGCACATGGGTATGGATATGGAGGCTGACGTCCCCGCCGTTATCAGGGATGCGGGAATACGTCGAGAGCGGCACGGATATCTGATAGCCGACGCCGGCAACATCGAGAACCAGATAATCGGCAACCTTGCGCCTGAGCCTGCCTGAAAGCCATGCAATCATCTCATTCCGCCCGCGTCCCGCGGCTGCCGGAATTCCTGAAGCCGCTCACGCCTCTCACGGGCAGCAGCGGGGATGACGAGTTTTTGAGGATTTCCCTGAGTCTCGAAGAGTGGATATGACAGATCGCGGCGGCAAGCGCATCCGCCGCATCAGCGGGATGAGGCGCCTTCGGCATATCCAGCAGCATTTTGACCATCATCTGCACCTGTTTTTTTTCAGCCTTGCCGTTTCCCACCACTGCCTGCTTTACTTCGAGCGGAGCATATTCGAACACGGGTAAGCCCGCGTTCATTGCGGCGAGAATCGCCACACCCCGGGCATGTCCAAGCTTGAGCGCGGATTTGACATTCTTTGAGACAAACAGGTCCTCAACAACGACCACGCGCGGCCGGTATTTGTCGATGACCTTTTCAAGCTCCTCATAGATCTTTTTGAGTCGCACGGGAAACGGCTGCTTTGCCGACGGGCTGATCCCACCCGAGGCCACATGGAACAACTTGTGGTCCTCTTCCACGACGATCCCGTAACCGGTCGTCAGCGTCCCCGGATCGATACCCAGAACCCGCATTAAAACACCGCCTTCATGATTTCTTCCGGGATGTCGAAGTTGGCATAAACGTTTTGAACGTCATCATTGTCTTCGAGCGTCTCCACGAGACGCAGCATCTGCCGGGCTTCCTTGCCGTCGAGTTTCACGTAGGTCTGCGGGATCATCGTGACCTCGGCGACTTCCAGAGGCATTCCCGCGTCCTCAAGGGCTTTCTTTACTTTTTCGAAATCGTTCAGCGTCGTCGTGATCACGAAATTATCATCCTCGACCTGCATGTCCTCGGCGCCCGCGTCGAGAACCAGGGTCATGAGACTGTCCTCTTCCGCCCTGGCGCGACCCACCACAAGATACCCTTTCTTATGGAACATCCAGGAAACACAGCCTGCCTCGCCCATGTTGCCGCCGGCTTTGCTGAAAATATTACGGATCTCGGAAACGGTCCTGTTACGGTTGTCCGTCATGGACTCGGCAATGACCGCTACGCCGCCCGGCCCGTATCCTTCGTAAATTATTTCCTCGTACGAGACCCCCGGCAACTCTCCCGTGCCTTTCTGGATCGCGCGCTTGATATTTTCAGCGGGCAGGCTCACGGATTTTGCCTTGGCAACCGCGGTCCTGAGACGCGGGTTGCCATTGGGATCACCGCCGCCCAGCCTGGCCGCCACGGTTATTTCTTTCCCGATCTTCGTAAAGCTCTTGCCGCGCTTTGCATCAGTCGCGGCTTTCTTGTGCTTCGTTGTCGCCCATTTTGAATGACCTGACATGAAACCTCCTGTCTTCTGTCTTCTGTCTCCTGTCTCCTGTCTCCTGTCTACTGTCTACTGCCTCCTACCTACTGCTCCTGCTCCATATCTTCCTTGAGTTTGGCGAAGATCATCCGCCCCGCCGCGGTCTGGAGCACGCTCGTGACCGCCACGTCGATAGTCTTGTTGATGTGCTTGCGGCCGTTCTCCACCACTATCATCGTGCCGTCATCGAGGTATGCCACGCCCTGGCTCGCCTCCTTGCCTTCCTTGAGCACGAACACCCGCATGCTCTCACCCGGCAGGGCCATTGGCTTCACGGCATTCGACAGGTCGTTGATATTCAGAACCTTGACGCCCTGGAGCTCCGCGACCTTGTTCAGGTTGAAATCGTTCGTGATGACTTTGGCGCCGAGCTTCTTGGCGAGGGCGATCAGCTTGCTGTCCACTTCCCGGATCTTGGGAAAGTCCTCTTCGGTGATCCGGACCTCCATGTGGCCCATCTTCTGGATACGGTGCAGGATGTCGAGACCGCGACGGCCCCGTGCCCGCTTCAGGGAGTCCGATGAATCCGCGATATGCTGGAGTTCGTGAAGGATGAACTGGGGAACGATGATGGTGCCGTCGAGGAATTCGGTCTCGCACACATCCGCGATCCTGCCGTCGATGATCACGCTCGTATCCATGATTTTGACGTTTTCGTCCTCAGCGCCTTTGAAGAGCTTTTTGATGTTCGTGGGATTGAACTTCTCGCCCTCCCGAATACCGATGGTGACGCCGATGTAGCCGAAGAAACCGTTCATGAGCAGAAGAATAAAATTCACGATGCTTCGTTCAAGCGGCACGAACTTGAGCGGGGTCGCGATAATATTCGCGGCCATCAGGCCGAGGATGAAGCCCAGGATGCCGCCGGCAATGACTTTTAAGGAGACCCTTCGAAACAGGTATTCGGTAAGGATAATCAGGATGGTTGCTCCGAGACCAATGGCCATCCCCTCTATCCTGCCGACCTGATCTGAGAGCTGCGCGGACGCATAATATCCGAGCAGCATGCCGAAAAAAATAAACACGATACGAATAAGGATAAGTCCCATATTTTTCATCTCCTTAATAAATTGATAAACTCGTAAAAAGTCCGAACGTGTCACCTCGAACGAAGAGAGAGGTCTTTCAACTGATTGAAAAACCGTGATTTCTCACTTCGTTCGAAATGACAAATCGTGCGTTTTTCGACTTTTTACGAGACCATCAAAATTTGGAACTATTCCGGACGCACGGTGACAAACAGGTCCTGCCCCTTCCTGCGCAGAAGGAGCAGCAGCCTTTCCTTGGCCTTGATCTTTGCGGCAATTTTCTTATACTCCTCCAGCGATGCGACATTCTTCTGATTTATCTGGAGAAGAATATCGCCGGGCCTGAGCCCCGCCTCGAATAACCTGCCGCCGGATTCGACCTTCACGACCACCACGCCCTTCTCATTTTCCTCAAAACCGAAGCGCCGCGCAAGGTCGGGCGTAAGCTCGCGCACGAACAGCCCGGCAAGCGCGCTGTTCTCCTCCTCATTATTCTCTTCTGATTCATCTTCACGGGAAAAGGTCTCACCCGGCTTTTGGGGAAGCTCGGCGATAATCATCTCAACCTCGACTTCTTTCTTTGCCCGGAAGAGCTTCACTTTCACGGTCGTGCCGATAGGGGTCTGGGACACCCTGTTCCGGAGATGGCCTGTATCCTCGACCAGCTTGCCGTTGTAGTGGAGGATCACGTCGCCCTGCTTGAGCCCCGCCTTCTCAGCCGGGCTCCCCTTCATCACGCCGCTCACGAGCGCGCCCTTCAGGTCCTTGACGCCGAACTCGTCGGCAAGGTCCGAGGTGACCTCCTGAATACTCACGCCGAGCCAGCCGCGCACCACTTTCTTATACTTCAAAAGGCTGTCCATCACCTGTTTCGCCATGCTGCTCGGCACGGCAAACCCGATTCCCTGATAACCGCCGGTCCTCGACAGGATGGCGGTATTGACGCCGATAAGCTCTCCCCGCGCATTGATGAGCGCGCCGCCCGAGTTGCCGGGATTGATGGCCGCATCGGTCTGGATGAAATCCTCGTAATCCGCGATGCCCACATTTGCGCGCCCCACGGCGCTGATCACACCCATGGTCACGGTCTGGTTCAAGCCGAAGGGGTTCCCGATCGCGAACACGGTCTCCCCCACCTTCAGTGTGGTGGAATCGCCCCAGGGGAGCGCGGTAAGCCCTTTGACCTCGATCTTGATGATCGCAATATCGGTCTTCGGGTCCGCGCCGATAAGCCTGGCCTTGTAGTCTTTTTTATTGGAGAGCAGGACCTTGATCTCCTGCGCCTTCTCGATCACGTGGTTGTTCGTGACGATGTACCCATCCTCGGACACGATGACGCCGGACCCCAGGCTCTGCTCCTTGCGCTCCTTCGGCACGCTGGGATGCGGAACCTGGTCGCCGAAGAATCTCCTGAAGAACGGGTCGTCAAACAGGTCAAGGGGCGTCTCTTCGCGGGACTTGATTGTTCTGGTCGTGGAAACATTCACCACCGACGGCGTTGCCACCGCGGCAACCTCGGATTGGGCGTCGCTCAACTGCGTCAGGATATCAACGGACTTCGACGATATCCGACTCCTGGCGGGGAGCTGATTCATGATCTCGAGATGCGAAGACAGCACGAGACCGACAAGCACGCCAAGCACGAGAATAAATGCCGCGGGGAGATAGAAACGCTTTTTATTCATCATGGGTATAAACAACCTCCGGATAATAAATCCACCTACGGGTAAGTCCTTATGAATCAGCAGCAGCGCCTATTCTACCAGAAAGAAACGAATCTTTTCAAGCTCTTTTTATTATTGACAAATAATACCGATGCCATATAATATCGACGTTCCAAATACGTGATGAGGAAAATGGGAAAGGAAGAGAGTCTTGCCGACTAAACGCTCCGCAAAACAACCCTCCGCGGGTCACCTGGAAAAAATAGACAAAAAATACGTCTGGCATCCCTTCACCCAGATGAAAGACTGGGAAAAGAACGCCCAGCTCATCATCGAAAGCGGCAAGGGCGCCATCCTCACCGATATCCACGGTAAAAAATACCTCGACGGGGTATCATCGCTCTGGGTCGCGGTCCACGGACATCGCAAAAAAGAAATAGACCAGGCGATAGCAAGCCAGATCAGGAAGATCTCACACTCCACCCTGCTCGGACTCTCGAATGTCCCGGCCGTCCTGCTCGCGGAAAAGCTCATCGAGATCACGCCGACGGGGCTCACGAAGGTCTTCTATTCCGACAGCGGATCCACCGCCGTGGAGATCGCGCTTAAGATCGCCTTTCAATACTGGCAGCAGAAAGGGCCGGAGCATCAGCGAAAAACCGGGTTTATTTCACTCACCGGGGCCTATCACGGCGACACCATCGGCGCCGTGAGCGTAGGAGGCATCGACCTCTTTCACACCATCTACAAGCCGCTCCTGTTCCAAACCCGCAAAATCGAGTCGCCCCACTGTTACCGCTGTGCGTATGGGTTGACCTATCCGGAATGCCGTAAGACCTGCCTCATGTATGCCGAGAGAACGATCCAGAAATACGCTTCCGTGACCGCGGCTCTTATCATCGAACCCCTTGTCCAGGGCGCCGCCGGCATGCTCATCCAGCCGCCGGGATACCTGAAGAGGATCAGGGAGCTTTGCACGAACAATAATATTCTTATGATCGCGGACGAAGTGGCAACCGGTTTCGGCAGGACCGGCACAATGTTCGCCTGTGAACATGAGCAGGTGGCGCCCGACATTCTGTGTACGGCCAAAGGGCTCTCCGGCGGATACCTCCCGCTGGCTGCAACGCTTACCACCGAAGAAATCCATCGACAATTCCTCGGAGAATATGAGGAGTTCAGGACCTTCTTCCATGGCCACACCTACACGGGGAACCCCCTGGCCTGCGCCGCGGCCATCGCCAACATCGAGCTCTTCAAAAAAGAGAGGACCCTAACCCGGCTCCAGCCGAAGATAGCGTACCTTAAAAAAGAATTAGTGCGATTTTCAGAACTGAAACAAGTAGGCGACATCAGGCAAAAAGGTTTCATGGTCGGCATCGAACTGGTAAAAGACCGGACGATGAGGACGCCCTACCCCGTCGAAAACAAAATAGGCGCCGGGGTAACCCTGGAATGCCGCAAGCGCGGCCTCATTATCCGTCCCCTCGGGAATGTGCTCGTGCTCATGCCGCCGCTCTCGATATCGCTGCAGGAACTCAAACAGATGGTCCAGATTGTATTTACCTCGATCAAAGTGGTAACGGAAACCGCCTGAAAACGGTTGCCTTTCTCTAATATGATAATGCGGCCATGCATTCTCCAGAGGGTAACAGCATGGACAAAAAACAGGTCATCAGCTGGT
>JANONA010000293.1:0-4216 GCA_031420575.1 Nitrospirota bacterium
CCATGCTCGAAAAAATTACGGCGGGCGCGAACATTGCCTCAAACTGCACAAAGTGTAAGCTGAGCCTCGACCATGCGGTCGTGGCCATGGACGGTGAGGCCATCGCCAAGGTAAAATGCAAGACGTGCGGCAGCGTGCACAAGTTCAGGGACCCCGCGGACGCCAAAAAGCCCCGGACCGTGAAAAAGAAGGAAGACGCCGCAAAAACCGCCGAAACCCTGTGGGAGACCAGCCTGTCCGAGACAAAGGGCAAAGAGCGGGTGTACGACATGTCAGGGAAGTACCGCATCGGCGACATCGTACTCCACAACACCTTCGGCAAGGGCATTGTGCGGAAACTCCATCAGAACAAGTGCGACATGCTCTTCAAGGACAAAGAGCGTCTGATGGCGTCGGCAAACCAGTAGAAAATAATTTTTACCACGGAGGCACAGGGTCCCGGTGTCTCCGTGGTTATCTCTTCCCGAAATGCACAAATCCAAAATCCTCATCACCTGCCCCAAAGGCATACCCCCTTTCCTGAAACAAGAGCTGCTCGCCTTGAACTTCCCGGCGCTGTCCGAGAACATCGCCGGTGTCGAGACCGAGGGTACGCTCGAGGATACCCCGCGACTCAACCTTTTTGTCCGCACCGGCCATCGCGTGCTGTTTCAGCTCAAGGAATTTATTGCCGGGAACGCCGACGAGCTCTACCGGGCAGTGCTCGGCATCGCCTGGGAGCGGCATATCCCCGAGGACGGGTATCTCTGCATCACCTCGAGCGTGGATAACCCAAGCATCAAAGACACGCGTTTTGCGAGCTTGAAGTGCAAGGATGCAATTGTTGACCGGATCAAAGATACATACGGCAGGAGGCCCGATTCAGGCCCCGAGCGCGACCGGTCCGTGGCGCACCTCTACTGGAAGGGTGAGTTCTGCTCGGTGTATCTCGATACCACGGGAGAACCGCTCTCACGGCGCGGGTACCGCAAGATCCCGCTCTCCGCGCCCATGCAGGAGACGCTCGCGGCCGCGGTCGTGCTCGCCACGGGCTGGGACGGCGGCAACAACTTCATCAACCCCATGTGCGGCAGCGGCACGCTTGCCATCGAGGCGGCGCTCATCGGCCTGAACCGCGCGCCGGGGCTCTTGCGCAACAACTTCGGGTTCATGCACCTCAAGGGTTTCAACGAAGCGCTCTGGAACGAACTGCGAGAGAAGGCGAAGAAGGAAGCGGGGAAGTCTTTCCCCGGCAGGATTATAGCCACGGACATAAATCCCGATGCGGTTGAAGCGGCAAAAAAGAACGCCACAACCGCGGGCGTGGAGCATCTGATCGAGTTCAGCGTGTGCAATTTTCCGGATACGCCTCTTCCCGACAACGGCGGCGTCATCGTGCTGAATCCCGAGTACGGAGAGCGGATGGGCGAGCTCGCGCAACTCGAAAGCGCGTACAAGGGCATCGGAGATTATTTCAAGCAAAAATGCGGGGGCTATACCGGCTACGTGTTCACGGGAAACCCCGCTCTCGCTAAAAAGGTAAGCCTGAAACCGAAGAGGACCTTTCAATTCTTTAACAGCGGGATCGAGTGCAGGCTGCTTGAGTATGAGCTGTATGAAGGGACCAGAAAGATCAAAAAAATGAAGCCGCATTCTCCCCCTTTTGACGAATCTGACGGGGTCTAACGGTTATGTTGTTTCTATTTTGAGACCCTTTATAATCAAGGAGACAGGGAATGCCCCGACAACGCCAACGGTCATTAAAGATTGATCAGGCCGTCTGGAACCTGAAGCGGCTTTTCGCGAACGACAACGATCCGCGGATCGAGGTAAAACGAAAGCTCGTCAAGCGGAAGAGTTATGAGTTCATCAACACCTGGAAGGACCGCGCCGATTATCTCGAAGACCCGGTGGTTCTGCGGCAGGCCCTGGACCAGTATGAATCGTGGAAGCGGCAATATGGCGCCGACGGTGATGAGGGATACTACTTCTGGCTCAGGACCCATCAGGACCAGAACGATCCGAAGCTGAAGGCCAGGTTCAACAAGGTCGAGGAGTTCAGCAAGAAGCTCGAAAACGAAAGCCAGTTCTTTTACCTCCGCATTGCCGGGATTAAGCCCGAGCTTCAGCAGCGGTTCCTCGCCCACGCCGGCCTGGCGAAGTACCGCCATTTCCTGGAGCGGATCTTTGCCGAGTCCCGCTATCACCTGAGCGAGCCCGAGGAGAAGATCCTGAACCTCAAGTCGGCAACGTCCTCGTCGAACTGGACAAAGATGATCGACGGGTTCATTTCCAGGGAAGAACGCTCCGTGTTCACCGAGGAGGGGAAAAAAAAGAAGAGGCCTTTTTCAGAGCTCGCCGGGCTCATGAACAGCAGGAAGAAACGGGTGCGCGACACCGCTGCAAAGGCCTTCAACGATATTCTGGCGACGAACATCGAGGTCGCCGAGGCGGAAATCAATTCCGTATTCGCGAACAAAAAGATCGACGACGAGCTCCGCGGCGCCCCCAGGCCCGACACCCTCAGGCACCTTGCCGACGACATCGAGAGCACGGTGGTGGACTCCCTGATCGAATCGGTCTCGAAACGGTTCACCATCCCGGCGCGATATTACGCGCTCAAGGCAAAGCTGCTGAAAGTCACTAAGCTCGCCTATCACGAACGGAACGTGGAGTACGGGGAGATTACCCGGCGCTACCCCTACCCGAAGTCCGTGCGCCTTGTCCATACGGCGCTGGGCAAGCTTGACCCCGAGTTTGCCGACATTTTCGCCGGGTTCATCAAGAACGGCCAGATCGATGCCTACCCGAAAAAGGGCAAGGACAGCGGCGCGTTCTGCATCCATCACCTCATGACCCAGCCAACCTATATTCTACTGAACCACACGAACAAGCTGCACGATGTGCTGACCATCGCGCACGAGCTTGGCCATGGCATCAACAATGAGCTTATCAAAAAAAAACAGCATGCCCTCGATTTCGGCGCTCCGACCTCGACAGCCGAGGTCGCGAGCACGTTCATGGAAGACTTCGTGCTCGACGAGCTCATGCGCTCCGCGGACGATGAACCGCGGCTTGCCATCATGATGCAGAAGCTGAACGACGATGTCTCGTCCATCTTCCGGCAGGTGGCTTGTTACCGGTTTGAGCGGGAGCTGCATGGAGAATTCAGGGAAAAAGGCTATCTGTCGAAGGAAGAGATCGGGAAACTGTTCCAGAAGCACATGGCGGCATACATGGGAAATGCGGTGGAGCAGTCAGCGGGTTCGGAAAACTGGTGGGTCTCCTGGAACCATATCCGGTACTTCTTCTATGTATATTCCTACGCGAGCGGCCTTCTCATTTCCAAGTCGCTTCAGCATTCGGTGAAGCGGAACCCGGCGTTCATTCGCAAGGTCAAGGAGTTTCTGTCGGCGGGATTATCCGACTCGCCGAAAAATATCTTCAGCAGGCTCGGGATCGACATCTCGGACAACCGGTTCTGGGACAAGGGGCTGGATGAAGTGGAGAAGCTGCTGAACGAGACCGAGGAATTGGCAAAGAAACTGGGGAAGATAAGAAAGTAAGATGGGTGAAAAGAAAGGGTATGCCTACACGTCTGTAGAGCACAACGGCGCGAAACGAATGTTATTTTTCTCGCTTCTCAGGGCGAACCATTTATGGTATGATAAAACATTCCGCTCGGGAGGACGTTATGTCTCATACGAATAGTGCATGGAAAAACCCCCTTCTCATTGCCGCCGCCTTCCTCCTCTTTGTCTCCGCATCCGTAACAGGAACACCCGCGCGCACCCAGCCTGTTCAGGACGTTGTCGCCTCCGTTGAGGACCACTACCGCGACCTCACCGACCTCACGGCAAAGGTTGTTCAGAAGAACGTCCTCAAGTCCATCGGCAAGACGCAGAAGTACGAGGGCGCGCTCTCCATCAAGAAGCCGGGCAAGCTTCGGCTCGAATACACGAACGGACAGTTGATCCTCATCAACGGCAAGGCCGCGCTGTTCTATTCAAAGAAAAGCGAGCAGGCGATCAGGAAGACCTTTACGGATTTCGAGCGCATGAACATTCCCGTGGCGTTCCTGCTCGGCGCCGCCCATATCCGGGACGACTTCGACGTGCTGCAGCCGGACCCGAAGACGCCCCGGGCGCTTGAACTGCTGCCGAAAAAAGCGGGGGCGGCCATGAAAAAGATGAGTCTCCGGGTTGATGATGCCGGCCGGATCACCGGCCTCACGATC
>JANONA010000294.1:0-13682 GCA_031420575.1 Nitrospirota bacterium
CGCCAGCCGCGAAAAGTCCGCGATGGCCGAGAACAGCCCGGTGACGCCGGCCAGGAGCGCCAGGCGGTTGTTCCTGACGTCCGCATCCTTGTCCATAACCATTACTTTATCAAAAAATGCGTCAACGTGCTTGCGCAAAGACGCAATATCCGCAAGCGCGCCGCGAAAATCAAGGGCCGCGGTCCTGTCCTTCACCCGGTCCTTGATCATGCTATATGCGGCATGGAGCGCCTTTTCCTCGTCCAGCTTGAGCAGGCTTGTTTTCACGCTTTCTGAAAATTCCTTTGGCAGGATATTCCCCGCCCGCTTAAGCGCCGTCACTAAGGGCTGATAGTCCTCTGACAGGCGCCATGCGTCAAGGGCCTTCACTTTCTCCCTGGCGATCAGCGGGTCATCGAACCCGGCGGAGAGCGCCGCGTCCACCACGTCCGACCGGACGCCCTCGGTCACGAGCAGGCCCGCGAACCGCTGCCGGAAGAAGTCCAGTGTCTCCGCTTCAACCTTTTGCCTATCCGCCTTCCTGGGACCGTATCCATCGCAGGCCCTGGCGATCAGATCAATGATCGAGACGCGAAGGCCCCGTTCAAAAAGCATGTTCATGACAGCCACGGACTGTCTGCGCAAGCCGTAAGGATCCTCGGAGCCGCTGGGTATGAGGCCGACGGAGAAGCAGCCGATGATCGTATCGAACCTGTCCGCCATGGCCACGCACATACCTTCGAGAGTTTTTGGCAATACATCGCCCGCAAAACGCGGAAGATACTGTTCGTAAATCGCCTCCGCGACCCGGGAATCCTCCCCGGACAGAAGCGCGTAGCGCCTTCCCATCACGCCCTGAAGCTTGGGGAACTCGCCCACCACGCCCGTAAGCAAATCCGCCTTGCAAAGGCGCGCGGCCCGCTCGGATATCGCCACATCGGCCTTGAACAAGGCGGCAAGGTGTCCGGCCAGGGCCTTGACGCGCTCCGTCTTGTCGTGGAGCGTGCCGAGCTGTTCCTGGTACGTGACCTTCTTGAGGCCTTCAACGCGGTCGGCGAGCCGGACCTTTACATCACGATCGAAAAAGTAAGCCGCGTCGGAAAGCCGGGCCGTGAGCACCCGCTCGTTGCCGGCCCGGACCACGTTCATGTCCTCGGCCCTTGTGTTGCTGATCGTGATGAAATTCGGCAGAAGGTTGCCGCTTCCATCGACGATGCTGAAATACCGCTGATGCTCCCGCATGGCCGTGATCAGTACCTCCCTGGGAACCCGGAGGAAGTCCTTGCTGAACGACCCAAGGACCGGCACGGGATACTCCACAAGGTTCATAACTTCATCAACAAGATCGGAATCCTCAAGCACGGCGCCGCCAGCGGACGCGGCAAGCTCCGCGGTCTGTTTCACGATGCGCTGCTTCCGCACCTCGGGATCGATCACCACGAAGTTCGGCTCGGACTGCGCCAGGTAGGACTTGAAGTCCTTGACTAAGTATGCGCCGGGGCTCATGAAGCGGTGGCCGCGCGAAATGTTGCCGCTCTTGAGGCCGTCGAGCTCAAAATTGATAACAGAACCGCCCCAGAGGGCAAGGATCCAATGAATAGGCCGGGCAAACCGTATGTCCTTGTCCATCCAGCGCATGGACCTGGGGAACGGGATGGACAGGATGAATCCGGGAAGAACTTGCTTGAGCCATGCGTCGGTAGCCAAGCCCTTCTCATCAATCCGGGCTGCCACGTACTCGCCTTTGTCCGTTGTCTTGATCGCGAGCGCGCTCACCGGGACGCCGTTCTTCTCCGCGAACACAATGGCCGCCTTCGTGGGCTTGCCTTCCGCGTCAAAGGCGACCTTCTTCGGCGGACCAATCACTTCCTTCGATACATCAGCCTGACGCTCATCCAGCTCGGGAACATACAGGACAAGGCGCCGCGGCGTGCCATACGCTTTCAGCTCTCCGCGTGATGCAACGCGGCCCGAGGCAAGGAGCGCGGTAAACAGCTCTTTCATCTTCTCAAGCGCCGGGTTGATGAACCGCGACGGGAGCTCTTCTGCCCCAATCTCTAATAAGAATTCTTTTGACAAAAATGACTCCGTTCGTTCAGTTCAAAGGTCGAAGTTCAAAGTTCAAACAAGTTCAAAGTTCAAAGAAAATTGGTGTTTTGTTATTTGACATTCATTTGAACTTTGGATTTTGACATTTGGCATTAACTCCCCTGACCCCTATCTACTGTCTACTGTCTACTGACTCCTGTCTACTGTTTTTTCACCATCGGAAACCCCTTTGCCTCCCGGTCCGCCAGGTACGCATGGGCGCACAACCGGGCCAGCTTCCGCACCCGACCGATGTAGCCCGTGCGCTCGGTTACGCTGATCGCGCCGGCGGCATCGAGCAGGTTGAAGGTATGCGAGCACTTGAGACAATAATCATAGGCCGGGAATACAACTCCGGCCTTAATGATCCTCTCGCTCTCTTTTTCGTATGACTCGAACTGTCGGAAGAGCATCTCTCGGTCCGAGAGCTCAAAATTGTACTTGGAGAACTGCACCTCGGTATCATGATGGATATCGCCGTACTTGACACCCTTGGTCCACTCGAGGTCATAAACGTTGTTCACACCCTGAAGATACATGGCCAGCCGTTCCAGGCCATAGGTAAGCTCGGCCGAGATCGGCTTCAGGTCTATGCCGCCCACCTGCTGGAAATAGGTGAACTGGGTGACCTCCATGCCGTTCAGCCAGACTTCCCACCCGAGACCCCAGGCGCCGAGCGTGGGCGATTCCCAGTCGTCCTCGACAAAACGGATATCGTGCTTCAGGGGATTAATACCGAGCTGAACGAGGCTCTCGAGGTAGAGCTCCTGAACATTTTCCGGATGGGGCTTCAGGATCACCTGAAACTGGTAGTAATGCTGCAGGCGGTTGGGGTTTTCTCCGTAGCGTCCGTCCGTAGGCCTGCGCGAGGGCTGAACATAAGCCGCTTTCCACGGCTCAGGGCCCAGAACACGGAGAAAGGTGGCGGGATGGAAGGTTCCCGCTCCGACCTCGGTGTCATAAGGCTGATGAATGACGCATCCCTTCGAGGCCCAGTAGTTCTGCAGCGTAAGTATAAGGTTCTGAAATGTCAATGATTGCCCCTGCCTGGAAAAACCCGGAAAGATAGAAAAATAGACTGTTATTATACAAAAAACCCTTCTGTTGTCAAGAAAATATCGGTTTGCGGTGAAAAGAGTACAAATAGCAGACGAGACTATCCCATCCAAGTATGCGTCGCCTTGCCGATGATTGTCCGGTGGCCGCTCCAACGGTAGCGGTTCAATTCTTCGATGGTCTTGACGATGCCGACCCGGAGGGGATTGAGGTGGATGTAGCGGACAAGGGCCGGCAGATAGTTGTCTTCGTCACAGAGGATGGATTTACAGCGATTTTCAAAAAGGTGGCCGGTGCGTTATACAGCTTCAGGTCTGAATGTTTTGCAATTGCTTTGAAATGTTCGTCGCGGGTATAAAGCGGAATGTCTCTTTGAACAGCAAGCCCCGCAAGGGTCACATCGACGGGGGGAACGGTTATTCCCTTGGTTCGCAGGATGCGGTACAACGAAGAAGCGTAAGTATCTTTGTCGATCTCCAGGTAGGGCAGCCTTGAAAGCCGGTCTTTTGTCAGCGTGTAGCTTTTATCGTCACTGATACCCTGGAGGACCTCCTGTAGAATGATGCCGCAGATCATAGCGCGATTATTGTCACGGATGAGGGATTCAAGCGCCGGCGCATGGCTTGACTCAGTGGCCTGAAAATAATCTATCCATACGGAAGTGTCAATGAGTACCACTTCGCCCCTTTCTCATTTCCGTGAGATCACCCTCCCATCGTATCTTGCCTCTCAGTTCAAGGACCTGCTCGATGGCTTTTTGCTCCACCAGCCGTTTCAAGGCATAGTTCACGACATCCACTTTTTTGGACATCCCGGTAAGCCGCCGCGCCTTTTTGAGAACATCGTCTTCTATGTCAATAACCGTGCGAGACATTTTATCCCTCCTTTAGACCGATATCATTTCCCACTATTTTTATATCACATTTTATTATCATCCGCAACAGGAATAAAATAAAAACCCGCAAGTCTTTCTGTTTCATGATTGTTTGTTGGCAATACGAACTGTCGGGCACAGAAACAGTACCACCCTATGAACTTTACCATCCAACGGCGCTCACAAAGTACAGCGTTTTTTGCAGGCTGGATATTAACGTCCCCAAGTCTCTTCCCCAAGTCTCTGAAAAAGATTAGCTGCAACGAAAAAGACTTGATCCTCCTATAGGTTCCTCTATAGGTTCTCCTTCATCCCCCGCATCCGATCCCTCTGGACGACACTTCAAATCACAACTGACATTAATTTCGCTGAGCTTTACGCTATCCACTCCACGGCAACCGACTCGCCGAACTTCTTAAACTCCGGATCGCCTGTCACGACCCTGGCTTTTTTCCTCACGCCAAGGGCCGCCGCGAAGCAGTCCGCGTATGCAACCGCGTGCGCGCCCTTGAGTTTCGCCGCCTCAAGTGTGCTATCCATATCAGCGGGCACGATGGTGATCGGGAGCTGCTCCATCACAAATTTCACTTCGTCCGCGTTTTCTCTGCCGCGCTCCCGAAACGTCGTATAGTAAACCTCGCCGAAGTTGATCACGGAGAGAAAGAGTTTCGTCTTCCCTGCCTGGGCTGCCTTCAGAATCTTTTCCACCTGCGCGCCGCCTGCTTCATCCTCAAAATGCGCGAGCAGCGCATAGCTGTCGAGGACGTATGCGCTATCCACGCTTCGCCTCCTCGCGCCGGTCTTTTAGGAGCGCACCGGTCAGAGACGTTTTCCCCTTCAACATGCCCCGGGACGCCGAGATCGGATCATCGGGAAGCGGCCTCAAGAGAATCATTTGCCCCTGGCCTTCTTCGATAGAGATCCGGGTTCCTTTTTTAATGTTAAATTTCTTCCTGAGTTCCACAGGTATGATCACCTGCCCCTTGATGGTAGCCTTTGATATGGTCATGGTATACCTCCTCTGTTTAAGTTATACCATTATAGCACTTTGGATACTTTATGTCTATAAGGGTTAAGAACACCGCATCCGGATGACCGCGAGCTTCCAAACGTCATCCCAGCCGCCTGCTCAACAACTCCTTCACCGCCTCGGGATTTCGTATTCCCCTTAATTCCGCTTTGGATTCGCCATCGGATGCCGTGGCCGCAACGAGCGTTCCAATGCCAAGCAGGGTATCGGGGGCCGCTTCTTTGATCTTGACAATGATGACAAGGTTAAAGAAGTGACCCTCTGGATAACTATCGTTTGTTGACGTGTTGGAGGGCGTTCAGAAGTTCTCGCGGTCGGGATCATCCTTGAAGACGGGTTTCTTTTCGTTGCCATGTGACGTTACATGATATACAGCGCCATGGTGAGGGCGGGTTCTGAAGAAGCGCGGTATGCCAGGAGAAAGGCAGTAAGTATTATTTAGAAAAACGTCCCGAAGATTTCCCCGAAAGACTTGACCCGATTGGTTCTCTATGTTCTCTCTATGTTCTCTCTATAGGTTCTCTTGTACCCTGTTGCTCAGCGCCTTTCCTTCGCCTCGGGGCCAGAGCGGCGGGATGCGACGAGGCTTGCCGCCATCGACACCAACAGAATCAATCCGACGATTCCAAGGACGATACCCACAGGAATTTTGTAAACGTCGAGCAACAGCATTTTCACCCCGATGAACATCAGGATCACCGCCAACCCATACTTGAGCAGGTGGAAGCGCTCCGCCATGTCTGCGAGCAGGAAATACATGGCTCGCAGCCCCAGGATGGCGAAGATGTTGGAGGTGAAGACGATGAACGGGTCGCTGGTCACGGCGAAGATCGCGGGAATCGAGTCCACCGCGAAGATGAGGTCGGTCATTTCCACCAGCACCAGCACCATGAACATGGGCGTGGCATAGCGCACCCCCTCCTTCAACACGAAGAACTTCTCCCCATGGTACTCATTGGTGATCTTCATGTGGCCGCGCATCCAGCGCAGGATCGGGTTTTTCTCCAGATCGGGCTCGTGCTTGGCGAACACCAGCATCTTGACGCCGGTGAGCAAGAGGAACAGACCAAAAACATAGAGAATCCAGTGAAACTGAGCAAGCAGCAGCGCGCCGACGTAGATGAGCACCGCGCGCATGACGATGGCGCCGAGCACACCGTAGAGCAGCACTCGCTTCTGGAACGCTACGGGCACCGCGAAAAAGCTGAAGAGGGTAATCCAGACGAAGACGTTGTCCACGGCGAGCGATTTCTCGATGAGGTAGCCGCTGAGATATTCCAGCGCCTTTTCATTGGCCAGCTCCCGCCCGAAGCGCCCGTCGAGGTACCACCAGAACCAACCGCAGAAGGTGAGCGAGATGGCGATCCACACCACCGACCATGCGGCCGCCTCCTTCACGCTTACCCGGTGTGATCCTTGGGTCTTGAGCGCGAAAAAGTCTACCGCCAGCAAGACGATGACGAGCAGCGTGAATCCGAGATAGAGAATCGGGGTGCCGGTGGATTCGACAATCATCCCTTGCTCTCCGGATCTGGATCGCCTTTCTCCCAACGACTGCGCCGCACCAAGTAGTAGCCAAGAGTGAGCGCGAACACTAGGACGGCAATGCCCAACAATGTTCCTTCGGGTAACTCCTTCGGCTCCAGGACGATGATTTTGCGGGCTATCGCGATCAACGCCACAATGAGCATCGCTTCGAGATGGATCACCCGGTGCTGGATGTATATCTTCATCGTGAGCAGCAACTCGATTCCGATCAGCACCAGCAGGAACTGACCGAACAGCTCCAGCAACTCGTCGAAGCCCAGCAGGAATAGCGGCGGACTCAGCACGTTCTTGCCGAGGATCCACGCCAACTCGACGGTGGCAAGCAGCACTACGCCCGCCATCATGACGAGCAGGACGCGGGTTGTGATCTTCTCAAATGTGTATAGGTACGGTAACAAGGGGCTGCTTCTCCTATTTAACGCGACATTGAAGGCTCGGTCGCAATGACACCCAACCATAAAAATAACTGGTGGGCTACTGCCCATCCAGTTCATTTTTCTTGTTAGGCTTTCTTCTCTGTCTTTTTTTTCTTTTCTTTTAGTTTACCGAAATATTATGAATTCAATATTCAAGGTCTAACCCCAGCTCTGCCCCCTAATGCTTATTAGTGCCCCTGGCGATACGGTCCATCAGTGCAAACATAACGCCAGAAAACACCAGCGTGACATGAATGCCTACCTTCCATGCCAATTGTTCCGTGGGATAAGCTGCGATGTTAACAAAGGCCTTCAGCAGTTCGATAGCGGAGATAGCAACGATCGATGCGATAACCTTGATTTTGAGGTCGGAGAAATTTACCTTGCCCATCCATTCCGGCCGGTCTTCGTGGCCAGCAGTATTGATCTTGGAAACGAAGTTTTCGTAGCCGCTGAAGACCATAATGAGAAGCAAGTTGGCGATGAGCGACATGTCAACCAGCGTCAGAACGGCCAGCACGACCTCGCTTTCGCTGTTGGTGAACAATGATGGCAGGATGTGCAGGAATTCCTGCGTAAACTTCACGAGTAGCATGCCGATTGCGAGCATAAGGCCGATGTAAAATGGTGCCAGTAACCAGCGGCTATTAAATATTATTACTTCCAGGGCACGTTCGATTTTTTTCATATTTTTGGACATTTTGGATGTTACCTTATTGTTTTGCTTATTCTGGAGATATTTTACCACTAATTTAACTCTAATGTCAACAAAGAGGAGGTAACCCAAGAACAGTGATAGAAAATGGGCAGGCCCTCTTGAAGCCTCTGCGACCGGTTTTTTGAAACCCGCCCGTCCTCTTTGATCTCACAGCAACCTCAAAGAACAACCCTGCTTCACTTCGCAGGGACTTTTTCGCTCAAATGTCCCAACGAGGGCGCACTGATCCTGTCATGTTTACTTGCCCTGACCCTTGTGCGCGCTATGGCGCCAGGCTTACCTCATAACAGGCCTGCCTGATGCGCTGAAACAACTCGAACTTCTCATCACCCACTGCCAGCTAGAGGATGACTCGTCCCGCATGATGTACGATTCGCCCGGCAATCTGGACCAGCTTCCAACGAAACGTGGACATAGTATGGCGCGCCCAGGTTTCGATACTGGAAAGCCGTTTGAACCCGATGAAAAGATTATAGGCAATCACCCTGATGCGGAAGTACACCGCATTGGCGTAACTTTCTCCGCACGGCATCTGGTTCTGGCCGAAACCGTATTTCAACTCTTTGTTGAAGTTCTCCGCCTGCCCGCGCTGATTGTGCCACGCGAGCACCGCTTGTGTATCCTTGTTCTCTTCCGGCCAGTTTGACGCGACGGCATAGTGATGATACTTTCCACCGGCTGCGGCAAACAGGTCCCGCTGCTTCCGCAGTTCACGCTTTATCACCAGCCGGAAGGATGCTTTCGTCCTGTTCATCGTGTGCACGGCTTCGGCAAGCTCGTAGCCACAGCCTTGTTCCGGCGCCCTCCAGGCCTCTTCCTGCATGGTTCTGATAAGCTCCTGCACCGCTGCGTCCTGATCCGCCGTAATTGTCCAGAGGACCTTATCTTCCTCGAATTCGTTGATCAAATCAGCCTGATAGGACGCGCTGTCGGCCCAGGCGCGGGCTATCCGCTTGCCTTGGGGCACGCGGGCCTTGCACTGGTGATAGAAGGCCACATGACCGGCGGCCGGTGATTCGTTGCCTTCCCTAAATTCATCCAGCAGGCAAATAGCGGGCTCGAACAGGTATCCCAGCATCGGCATATATCCCTTGTCGCCCTTGTAGGTGAATCGGGCGTCCGCTTTTTCTCTCTCCACCTGCATGGCGTCCATGTCGAGGGTGTAATCCGATGCGGTGTCTCGTCGCAGTATCCGATGATTCACTGTGTCCCGAACCTGTCCGAGGCCGTTCAGCCCAGCCTGGTTATTCTTCGGGTCTCCCATGCGGCACAGCCAGTCCCCGATCGTGTCGGGGTCGGGAATCTTTTCCCGATCTACCAGCTTAAGCAACGGCTTTTCCTGCCGCAACTCCCGCACATCTTCGAGACGACGGCCTCCTGCCTGGAGCATCAAAACCAGGCTGTCTACGAATGCCGAGGGCTGATATCCACGGTTGCTGCCCGGTTCCGGCATGTGCTGGTCAGCGAGTTCCCGGAGTCCCAGCCCGTGGTTGTATTCCGCAAGAAGGGCAATGCCTGCATGGGCGGTCAACTCCTCGCTCGTTTTTTCAATCTTGAATCCGAATACCGTTTGTCGTATCATGATCTCACCTTGCCGGTTAAAGGATTTGCCTGGTCGCAAACTCTTTATACCCGCTTCCACAGCGGCTGGCAAGGTTTTTTATTGCTCAAATTCTTTTTCTATCGCTGATTTTGGGTGGTAATGCAAGACCTTTAAGGCAACGGCCACGTCAAAGTCGCCGTCGATGACGCTAAGGCGGTAATCGCGGAGACGCGAGGGGTGGATTTATCCTAATAAAAGCGGTTAGCCGCAAAGAAACGCAAAGATCACAGAGAAAGAACTTGATAAGGGCCGAGGTATCGAAGTATAGAGCCTACGGAGCTTTAGGGACGAACTGACCGAAATGGACTATCCCGACCGCTTACGCCCTTATCTCACCGGTTAATCGCTCGCGCGATGCCCGAGGTACTCACGCCTGCATGGCGCGCGATCTCAGCCAGCGACAACCCCAATTCATCCAATCCCCGTTTTGCAAGTTTAACGATCGATTAGAAACAACGTCCCAAAGTTTCGGTTCAAAAATAGTCACAACATCGTGGAATCGCAACTGTTTAATACGGCAGCATGTAAGGGGTAAAGGCGATCTCGCCTAATGCTGATGCAGTTAAAAGCATCTCTCCGTACTCATGTTGATATCAAGTAAAACACTGGAGGCCACGATGTCCTGAACGTAAAATCTGTCCACGATGTCTTGGACGTTATCAGCTAAACTGTTACGCATCTTCAGTGTAGACTGCGGGGGTCATATTATGAATTCTCTTTGGGTTGTTCCTGAAACATGATTGAGGCACTAATCTGCCGTCCTGCCACCAATAGCTGGACAGCATTCATCACAAGCTCGGCTCTTCTCCAAAGAAATAGATTAAAATCTTTTGTTATCTTATCCTTCCTTACCGAATCTGTGATATTTTCATATCCGCCATTGGCCAATTCAGGTATAGGAACAAGATGCGACTGAAGTCTCTCACTAACAATTTCCGGCGTAGTCCACTTATAACGGTCTGTCAGATATTTCAACGGGTCTTTACGCCCGATCGACAAGTTCGTCTTGTCTGAGATCAACGCGCAGTTCAGCGCAAGATAGCTTTTGATTTCTGCCTCTTTTAGCAAGGCATCCGGATATATGTGATGATAGTGACGCTGCTCAATGTTTTTTGCATCCATCCGCTCGCCGGTGGAGAAATCCAGAGATCCAAGACGACACGCAACAGCAAGAACCGCTCGTCCGCGGATTGTGCCTCGCTTTGGCCATTCAGCATCCAACAGCTCCTCTTTTTCAACAAGCCGATGATCAGCGAAGATAGGGACATGGGCCTCGGTATACCGAGCGCCTTTCTCATTGCTTTCCCCTTTAACGAGACGTTTCAGCGCGATGAAATCCGAAAAGGCGTGAGTTGCCGCCGAATTCTCGTAGCGATCGGTGAAGAAAGAATACCAAAGATATTTTTTAAGCAACAGTTCGTCCTGGCCTCGTTTGTCACCAGATGTTGGAATATTCTCATAGAGAGCCGCAATAACCGCCAAGACGGCGTTTGTCGGTAAACGTTCCCTGTCATAGATACCTTCGGTGCGTAGGAACTCGGCCATCCGGTTCAAGCCGCTTTCCATGATAGCCCATTTCTCCACCATTACCTTCTTATCCATATCCCAGGCACCGCGTTGGTTAGGAAGGGCGCCTTGCAATAGCGCAGAAGTGGTCAAAATCATATCCGACAATTCATCGTATCGCCCGACAGTGGGGTATTTCTTGTCTAAGGCAGCTTGCAGATCGTGAAGTGAACTGCCCATAACACTTTCCACTTCTGCGACGATGACATCGTACTGGGACAGCGGCTTGCTGTTGGTATTCATTTTTATGAACACATCCAGCGCAACGCTCTTGTCTGTCTCAGATGGCAACGACAAGTATGGCAGGTTGTAATTCGCGATGATTGATCGCAGATCCTTGATCCGGTCGCTTACTTTCTTTTGGAAATCATAGAAGGCTTTGAGTTCGTCCTTGCCCCCTTCCGGTTCCCGAGGAGCGGTTGCCTTTCTTAGCCATTCGTCGATTTCATTCTGAATGTCCTCGGGTTTAAGCAAATGCGTGGGGATGTAGCCACGTTGCAGACACGCTGCCGGATCGTCACACCAGATAGGATACTTCTCGCCATTATTCTTGATATAACGCCCGCGAAAGAATGCTGACATATCGGTTTGGTCTTGGTCGCCTTCATGATTGTCGAATTCCTTGATGTAGATGAAATAGGTTTCCCACTCGTAGTTATTGTGAAACGCCCGCCATAGTGCGGTAAGCCGCTGCTGTCCATCAAGGAGGTGTTCAAGAACGCGCTGACCTTCTTTCGGCGTGGTTGTTTCCAAAAACCGGGAGATGAACTTTTCCTTATCGCCGACTTCCAGCGTCAGCGTGATGCCTAAGGGGAGGTCATGGACAACCGTCTCGATGAGACTGGATCTCCGTTGCCGGTCCCATGCCTCATGCCGCTGAAAACGTGGCAACTTAATTTCACCCCGCTGGATCTTTCCATACCAGTCCTTTAGATTTCGATTACGCGCTTCCATATTTAATGCCTCCAGTGATCATGGTGTAGCTCCTTCTATACTTCATCTTCGACGGCCTCAAGGTCTTTCTTCAACTGCTCCGGTGTAACCTTCCTGCGCTTGTGCTTTGCAATTCCCTTACATACTATTTAGGCTCTTCTCCAAACTGAGTGGGTAGATTTGAGCCTTTTTACAGCGGCGGTAACATGCAAGTCAGGATTTTCAGGCGAAGGTACTCTTCATCCCTTAGCCCGTATGCTCGTCGCTGTATGACTCTGATCTTGTTGTTTAGGCCCTCGACAAATCCGAGGGAAACTTTATTCTCCGGTTTGCAGAAGGCGGCGATGCCATCCCAGTGTCGTTCGACCATCTTGGCGAACTTCTCGTAGGGTTTGAGCCGCTGCCATTTGAGCGAGGCTTTCCAGTTGTCGAAGAACTTTCTGGCCCAGGCCTCGGACTTGTACGACCAGAGTTGTCCAAACTGCTCTTTGAGGATATAGGCGGTATTGAGCCGCTTGTTCGCCGCTAGAAGGAGCTTCAATCCCTTTCTGCCCGCGGTTGTAAGGTTTTCCGGGTGAGAAAGGAGCGCATACTTCTGGCCCTTGACGAATTTGCGGTTCGTGCCGGTAAGCCTGGCATATTCGCTCTTTCTCACTGTATCCAGCGCTTCACCTAAATGCCTCACGACATGGAACTTGTCATAGAGGATGGCAGACTGCGGGGCTTTCTGGCGCGTGGACTTCGCAAACGGTTTCCACATATCCATCAGAGAAAGCCGAATTCGTCCTGATTTTACAGGCCCGATCTCATCGTAGAAGAGATTCATACTCTCTTCTGAGCGATCAATGCCGCCGAACCAAATGGGTTTCCTCTTTATCAGATCGCTGACCACGATCCGGTAGACGCGGCCTTTGCGGATTGAAATTTCGTCGATGCCGATAGCCTTTGGATTTGGCTTCCCAGCGCGACGGAGCTTCTCACGCATGTACTGTTTTTCGAGTTCCTTGACCGTCTTCCAGTCAAGGTAGAGTTCTTTGGCAATATCTTTGATCGTTGCGGACTCGCACCGTCTGCCGACGTAATAGGCGAACCGCTTCGTATAAAGCGGGTTGTTGGCTAAAAACGATAGCAGTTCTCGTTTCACTGCTCCACACCTTAGACACTCGACGCGCCGGATATCCAATTCGAGATATATCCGACCGTTGCCGCACGAGAGGTCGCGGACCAAGCGGGGCTTGCGGTCATAAAAGGCCCGGCGAGCAGTACCGCAAATGCCACACACTGTTTTTTCCCCTGCCGAACGAGCTTGATGACTCGGGCACGGGGATCACCAAAGATGCCACTAATGGACTTCTTTGGCTTACAACCAGGGAACTGATACAAATCGGATAGATCTCGTTTTTTTCGCATGTCCGTTTTGTATCACATTTTCAAGGCACTTTCAAGCATAAAATCCGCTCTGGGAGCGGCGGTTATGATATTTTTATTGAAATTTTACCCACTCGATATGGAGAAGACCCATAAAAGATTTTCAGTCCCATTTAAGCTGTCAGTCGATAATCAAGAAGATGTGATTTTAAAGAGCGAAGTCCCCAATATTAAATTTGTCTTTGAAGAATTTAAAGATGCCATGCCTATTGCAGAGGAAGAATTATTTAAGGTTTTGAGTAGTGGTGAGTTAAGAGCATTGTATATACTGAACATCATTTTTGAGGTAGAAGCACGAAAACAAAATTGTTTTGTCGATAGCGATCAGGCTTGCGGCTGGAAAGTTTATGATAAAGAAAATGGGTCTTCTCCATATCGAGTGGGTAAAATTTCAATAAAAATATCATAACCGCCGCTCCCAGAGCGGATTTTATGCTTGAAAG
>JANONA010000295.1:0-5206 GCA_031420575.1 Nitrospirota bacterium
CCGGAACCGGTGCCGATCTCGAGCACCCGCTCCGTGCCCGTGAGCGCAAGAAACTCGGTCATGAGCGCCACCATATAGGGCTGGGACATGGTCTGTCCTTCCCCGAGCGGCAGCGCGTTGTCGGCGTACGCCATTCCTCGAATGGCCTCGGGCAGGAACTCATGGCGCGGGACCTTGCGCATGGCAACGAGCACCCGCTCATTCTTCACGCCGCGGGAGACGATCTGTTCATCCACCATGCGGCTGCGCTCCTTCTCCTCGTTGGTCACTCAGCGCTCCCGCGGGTCGTTGCCCGCGTGTACGACATTGATTCCATGGCCTTCAGCGTATCGAACGAGGAATAGTCCGTAAGGTCGAGATGGAGAGGGGTGATCGAGACCATCTTCCGGTCGATTGCGTCAAAGTCTGTGCCTTCTTCCCGCTCCCAGTCCGGCTCTCCCCCGCCGATCCAGTAGTACTTCTTACCCCGGGGGTCGATGCGCTCAACGGTCATCTGATGGTAGATGCGTTTGCCGAGTCGGGTGATGCGCGTGCCCAGCATTTCGGAAAGCGGGAGGTTCGGGACATTGATGTTGAGGAGCGTGCCTGAAGGAAGTCCTTGTTCCACGATCCGCCGAGCGGTACAGAGCGCGACCTCCGCTGCTTCGGCAAACCGAAAATCCTCCCGGCCATTGAGTGAGACGGCAAAGGAAGGGATCCCCAGGATGATGCCTTCGATGGCCCCTGCAACGGTTCCCGAATAGGTGACATCGTCCCCAAGGTTCGGCCCCTTATTGATGCCCGAAACCACGAGCCGCGGCGTCTCTTTGAGCAAACCCTTGACGGCGATATTCACGCAGTCCGTGGGCGTGCCGTTCACGCTGTAGACCGATTCCCTGATCTCCTCGATCAGCAGCGGCCGATGGAGTGTCATGGAATGGCCGGCCGCGCTCCGCTCCCGGTCAGGGGCAACGATAACCACCGTGTCCAACTCGCGCAGCCTCTTGGCGAGTATCTGAATACCGGGGGAATATATCCCATCATCATTGGTTACGAGTATCATAGGCAAAAGAAATGGCGTGCGAGAAAAAAACGCTGTTTTTATGTATTCAACCCGAAGAAGTCTCTGATCCGGGAAAGCTGCCCCGCTTCCACCGCACAACGAAAAGATCGCCGTAGAGGTAGAGGCCGAGACTGAGCGCCGTGGCCCAGAACAGTGAACCCGTGAGGTTTTGTATGAATTCCATGAGAGCCCTCATTTAGCACGGAAGTCGGAAAACATGAGGACAGAGGACAGAGGACAGAGAACAGACTTAAGCGGATACAATTGTTTGGTGCTTGGCATTTGTCTCATATCTGACTTCTGTCTTCTGACTTCTGACTTCTGACTCCTTTATTTTTTTTGTTATCGCCGCCCACAGGTCCTTGATTCCCTGCCCGCTCTTGGCCGAGGTGATGAGCAAAGCCTCGGCGATCCCCAAGGCCGTGCCTATGCTCCGCCGGGCCCGATCCGTCTCCTGCCGGTTCAGCTTGTCGGTCTTGGTCAGTGCGTAGATCGCCGGAATATCGTACTGCCGAAGCCATTCTATCAGACGAAGATCGCGCTCATCGGGATCTCTCCTGCTGTCTAAGAGAACTACAACAGCGGACAATTGAGGCGAGTTTTTCAGATATTCCTCGATCATCGGCGCCCAGGCGTCGGTCACGGCATAGGGGACGCGGGCATAGCCGTATCCCGGCAGATCCACAAAGTAGAAGGTTTCGTTGATGGTAAAGAAGTTGATGAGCTGGGTCTTGCCGGGCGTCTGACTCGTCTTTACCAGGTTTTTCCGGTGAAGCAGGGCGTTGATGATCGACGATTTTCCAACGTTCGAACGCCCGGAAAATGCGATCTGCGGCTTGCGGTCCCGCGGGAACTGCTTCGGTCCCACGGCGCTAATGACGAATTCGGCTGAGAGTATTTTCATGGGGTCAGACAGACGACAGAAGTCAGAAGACAGAAGTCAGATATGAGACAAATACCAAGCAACAAACAATTGCATCCGCTTAAGTCTGTACTCTGTACTCTGTACTCTAACTACGCTATCTTCTCGTAGATGAGCAGCGGTTCCACACCTTCGGTGATCACCTCTTCGCTGATGAGGCACTCGCTGATGCCGGGCTGGGACGGGACGTCGTACATCACGTTCAGCATCACGTCCTCGAGGATGGCGCGCAGGCCCCGGGCGCCGGTCTTGCGGCTGATCGCCTTCCTGGCAATGGCCGTGAGCGCCCCATCGGAGAAACGCAGTTTGCAGCCTTCGAGAGCGAGCAGTTTTTGATACTGCTTGATGAGCGCGTTCTTGGGACGGGTAAGGATGTCGATCAGCGAGCGCTCGTCGAGTTCTTCGAGCGTTGCCACCACCGGCATGCGGCCGATGAACTCGGGGATGAGCCCATACTTGAGCAGATCGCCGGGCTGGAGGTTGGCAAGCGTCTCGCTCAGCTTCCGCTCCTTCTTGCTCTGGATGTTGGCGCCGAAGCCCATGGTCTTCTGGCCGATGCGCTGTTCAATGATTGTGTCGATGCCTACGAAAGCGCCGCCGCATACGAACAGGATGTTTTTGGTCTCTACCTGGATGAACTCCTGGTGAGGGTGCTTGCGGCCGCCCTGCGGCGGCACACTGGCAACCGTCCCCTCGATGAGCTTGAGCAGCGCCTGCTGCACACCCTCCCCCGAGACGTCACGGGTGATAGAAGGGCTCTCGGACTTGCGGCTGATCTTGTCGATCTCGTCGATGTACACAATGCCGCGCTGCGCCCGCTCCACGTCGTAGTTGGCGTTCTGGAGGAGCTTGAGAATAATATTTTCAACGTCTTCGCCCACGTAACCCGCCTCGGTGAGCGTCGTGGCGTCGGCGATGGTGAAGGGCACATCGAGGATCCGCGCCAGGGTCTGGGCGAGCAATGTTTTGCCCACGCCCGTGGGACCAATCAGCAGGATATTGCTCTTCTGAAGTTCGACCTCGTCGCCGAGCTCGTGCTGCACTCCGATGCGCTTGTAGTGGTTATGCACGGCCACGGACAGTATCTTCTTGGCACGCTCCTGTCCGACCACATATTCATCGAGGTTGCGCTTAATCTCAGCGGGTTTCGGCAGGCGCGGAACCTTCGCTTCCTTGGCCTCTTCCCACTCTTCAGCGATGATCTCGTTACAGAGATCCACGCACTCGTTACAGATGAAAACCGAAGGGCCCGCGATCAGCTTTTTGACCTCGTCCTGACCCTTGCCGCAGAACGTGCATTTAAGCGGGGTGGTATGTTCTTTCTTTTCCGTCATAAGGTTACTTCTCCTTCACCAACCGGGGCGCTTTCTTGGCAATGACCTCATCGACAAGGCCGTAGGTCTTCGCGTCTTCACCGGACATGAAGTAATCCCGGTCCGTATCGTCATGGATCCTCTCGATCGGCTGGCCCGTGTGATTCGCCAGAATCTTGTTCAGCGTATCCTTCATCCTCAGCATCTCTTTGGCGTGGATCTCGATGTCCGTAGCCTGTCCCTGAAACCCGCCCATGGGCTGATGGATCATGATGCGCGCGTGAGGCAGGGAAAAACGTTTGCCCTTCGTGCCCGCCGCCAAAAGCAACGCGCCCATACTCGCGGCCTGACCGATACAGATGGTCGAGACCGGGGACTTGATGTAGTTCATGGTATCGTAGATCGCAAGCCCCGCGGTCACGATGCCGCCCGGCGAATTGATGTAGATATAAATATCCTTGTCCGGATCGTCGGCCTCCAGAAAGAGGAGCTGCGCGATCACCGTGTTCGCAACGTGATCGTCGATCGGTGTGCCGAGGAAAATGATCCGGTCCTTTAACAACCGGGAATAAATATCATACGCCCGCTCGCCGCGGCTCGTCTGCTCTATTACCATGGGGATCAATGACATAGATACTCCTTCTTTTTTTGTCGGATTCCCGCTCAGGATAATTAATTATAACTCTTCTTTGCGCGGGAAAGCAAGAGACCGAGCGTCTTTTCCTGAACGAGCGAGGCACGCAGGTTATCAAGACCGCCGTCCTGGGACTCATAGTATTTCCTGACCGCATCCGCGGTCTGGCCCGTTCCCTTTGCCATCGCCGTGATCGATGCGGACACTTCCTGGTCGGGCACGGAGATATTTTCTTTTTCCGCTATCTCTTCGAGCAGCAGTATCCCCTTGACGCGCCTTACCGCCATATCCCGATTTTTGTCCATGAATTTTTTCATGTCAAAGGACTTGACGTCCATGCCCTGCCGTGCCATGCGCGTGGCCTGCGACCGCGCCATGGCCCGCAGCTCATGTTCCACCATGCTCTGCGGCACTTCGAACGCATGAGCATCCACCAGCTTCGTCATCAGATCCTCACGCTGGGCGGACCCGCGCTCGTCGCGCTTCCGGGCCTCGATGTCTTCTTTAATCCGTGCCTTCAGGTCATCAACGGACGTATTGCCGCCGATATCCTTTGCAAATTCATCGTTCAGCTCGGGAAGGACTTTTTTCTTGACCTCCTTGAGGGTCACCGTAAAGCGCGCGTCCTTGCCCGCTATTTCCTTGTTCGCATAGTCCGCCGGGAACGTGACCTGTATCTCTTTTGTTTCGCCCTTCTTCATGCCGATGAGCTGCTCCTCGAACCCGGGGACCAGGTTGCCCGAACCGATGGCGAGTATATGGTCCGCGGCCTTGGCGCCTTCGATGGGCTTCCCGTCACGAAAGCCCTCGAAGTCGATGATCGCCGTGTGGTCCTTCGCAAGCGTCCGGCCCTCGACGACTTCAAGCTGTGCGTACATCTCGCGGAGACGGTCAAGGGTCTGGTTCAACTCCTCATCGGTCACCGCAAGGTCATTTTCCTTCACCTCAATGCCATCGTACGTTCCGAGTTCGATGTTCGGCCGCACCTCAACCACTGCGGTGAAGTTCAGGGGCGCGTTCTTTTCGAGGGGGGAAATGTTGGTGATGTTCGGCGCCTCCACCGGGCTCAGCTTATGTTCCGAGACAGCTCGCAGGAAGGAATCGGAGAGGAGCTTGTTCATCACCTCGGACTGGATTTCCGTTGCGTAATGCCGCTCCACCACGGCCTTGGGCGCCTTGCCGGGCCGGAAACCGTGGATTTTGGCCTTCTTCGCCACGTCGGCCACCGCCCGGACCATCTCCTGCGCGATTGCGTCTGGAGCGACTTGAATATGCAGCTTCTTCTTTACCGTACT
>JANONA010000296.1:0-18517 GCA_031420575.1 Nitrospirota bacterium
CCGGAGCTATGGAATATGAGTGAAATAATTATTTATGAAGATCCGAAAGGTAAGGCCGGTGTTGAGGTGCGGTTTGAAGGCGACACTTTATGGCTTTCACAAGATCAGATGACGAGGATTTTCGAGCGTGATCGTTCGGTCATCACCAAACATATAAACAACATTTTCCGCGATGCCGAACTTGATGAAAAAAGCAATGTGCAAATATTGCACGTTGCAAATTCCGACAAACCCGTTAAATTTTACGGCCTTGACGTCGTGCTGGCCGTCGGATACCGCGTCAACTCGAGACGAGGCATTCAATTCCGTCAATGGGCAACTCGTGTGCTGCGTGAACATCTTTTACAAGGTTTTACGCTCAATCAGTCCCGCCTGGCCGAACTCGGTATCAATGAGGCGCAGCAGGCGCTGGACCTGCTGTCCCGCACGCTTCACGCCAATGCCCTGGTGAACGATACCGGCAAGGAAGCACTGGCCCTGATCGTGGGCTATGCAAAGACATGGCGGCTGCTGCTGCAATACGACGAGCAGACGATTCCTCTTCCGCCGGGGTGCAGGCCGGCGCAAGGCGTGCTCTCATACGAAAAGGCGAGGATTGCAATTGACCGGCTCAAAGCCGACCTGATCACTCGTAACGAGGCAACTCCGCTCTTCGGCAACGCGAGGGGGGAGGCCCTGGACGGCATTCTCGGCAGTATCGAGCAGACGATGTTCGGCGAACCGCTGTATAAGAGCCGGGAAGAGAAAGCCGCGCATCTGTTGTATTTCGTCATCAAAGACCACCCTTTCACTGACGGCAACAAACGCATCGGGTCGTTTCTGTTTCTGCTGTATATGGAACAGGAAGGCATGACATCACGCATGAACGAAACAGCGCTCACTGCGCTGGCCTTGCTGTTAGCGGAGAGCGCACCGGCAAACAAGGACCTGCTCATACGTCTGATTATTAATCTATTGACCACGGACTGATACCTGCTGTCTTCGTCAGGGGTCAGAAGGTAATTATTTTCGCCGCAAAGGATGGATTTGACAACCCCGCCTATCCAAAATGCAAAGCGATTGTCGCGTATTCCGATAAGGCGTAGCGCAGTCCGAATTTATTACACGTGTCCACTGTCTCAAGTGACGGTTTTGGGAGAAGATAGATTAAGGCCTTTACTGTTAGGTATTGTTCTTCAAGGGTTTGTGTGGTATTGTTTCATTAAGGGTTACGCTTTCCGTGTCGGAGGTGCTTGATATGCAGATAGAAATAGTGATACCGGACAAAATGGCTGAGCACATAAAGCAGCCCTATGACCGCTCGGTCCAGGAATTGCTGATCGTCGAGCTTTACCGTGAAGGCCGATTCTCTGTCAGGCAGGCTGCGGAGTTGCTCGGCATCGATCTTGCGGATATGTTCGATGTGCTTGCGCGCAGGAAGAGCTATCTAAACTACGGCAAGGAAGAGCTGGATGAAGACATCTCCTATGCGCGTAGTTAGCGATGCGGATGTCATTATTCACCTCTCAAAGCTGGAGAGGCTTTCTCTTCTTCGCCTTCTTTATGGGACAGTGTCTATTCCGGAATATGTCAAAAACGAGATAGCCAATAAGGAAAACTTCGACATACGTAACGCGCTCGATTCTTACCTCATCGTACATCAGACCGCAGGTGATAAAGCGGAAGAAATCGCCCAGCTTCACGGCATTCATGTCGGCGAAGCTCACGTTAAGGCCCTTGGAGAAACGATGCGGCCGTGTCTTATCCTGTCAAACGAACGGAAAGTCAGAAAAGCCGCCAAAGAAGAAGGTTTTGAAGTCGCCGGGACAATAGGCATAATCCTCCGCGCTGCAAAAGAAGATAAAATCCCGCCAATAGAAGCGCTGCTCCACCTGGAACAGCTGAAATCGGAAGAATTCAGGATACATCCTGATTTGATAGATGAAGCAATTGTTGTCCTCAAACAACGTTAAGCGCGGTGTTAAAGTATGGTATTGATGATGCCTTTGTGCTGACTGCGTATCTTACTGATAAACCAAAAAAGGGGGAACAGCTATGGCCCAGCGGATAAAAGTATGGTACGACCCGGAAAGCGATTTTTTAGAGGTTCTCTTTTCCGATAAAGCCGGGTATATGAAGGAAACGAACAACGATGCGATAATGGAACGAGTGGACGAGCAAGGGAACGTGCTCGGCTTTACAGTAATGGGAGTAAGCCGATTGACCAAGGAAAAACCACTGGTCGCTGATTTGATTCACGCTTGAGGATAATGAATTAGGGAAGCCCCACCTCAATTAGAGAGTGGGGCTTTTTTTAACGTCTCCTTTGTTGTTGAAATTGCATCGGGCGCTATCATGATTCTTTGTCGGATATCTTTTATGAAGCGTTCCCCGAGGAAGGCGCATAGGCGGAGAAGGTTTGTCTTGTCGGCTACTGACCGTAGCGATTTACTACAGTTAAGCGGTGTACGAGGATACCATGGCGAATAAAAAAGATATGAACAAGCGGCGCAATAAGGCGGCGCGGAAGAAGCAGACACAAAGAAAGACAAAGGCGGCGGCATTGCGCGGGAGGTCGGAGGCGCAGGTGCAATATCGGCCCGGTATAACCGAAATGGGCGCGCCGGACGGGTTCCGGTCCATCGGCATGGCACAGGCGATCATGGAATACGGCAAGCCGCTTAATGAATACCTTGGCCGGGAGCCGCGGGGCACGGATGATCTGAATATACTCATGCAAACGTCCATGCTGCTCTGGAACCATGCCTTGAGCGTTGAAAAAGATGTAGCGGACGAATTGGAAAAATCAGATGTCGTTAAAGTTCTTTCGATGACGTTCGGATTGAACCTGGATGCGGCTGAAGCGCTGCGCAAACGGATGGTTGAACGGCGTCTTTCTCTTTTTCCATCGGACAAACAACCGAAGGAGCGGATAACGCCATTCATGATCATGCGGAAGGAAGCCTTGGCGGAGATCAAACCCTTTCCGTACGAAAGGTTCAAGCACAAAGAGGACAGTATTCCGCCCGGCCCGGAGGACAATGCCCTGATTAAGAAGATAAAGAAGCTGGATATGCTCATGATCGATGAGGCTGATTACGATGCGGTCGAAAAGCTGCTTACGGAAACGAAAGATGCAGCGGAAAAATGCTATAAACAATGGCTTGTTGACATGGGCTTCCCGGAGGAATTCCATGGGCTGGCACAGTGTCTCCATATTTACTTTGATTTCGTCTATGGCTACATGCATGACGATATTGTCACATTAAAAACCGTCACGCTCAGCTATCTCACGGAGTTTTTCGAAGACTTCCTGATCCGGAAAGTGTACGGCGAACCGCAGGAATATATTGATTGGCCGCCGGCGATCAAGTTTTTTTATCTGTTCCTGAAGGATAAAGGCTATATGGAAGATCCTGCCTCGATGATGACGATGATCAATGGGCTCGAATTGACATTTCTGAATACGCTCAAGAAACAGTTTTCGTAATCTTCTCTATGCAATGGAAATTCGCGGGACGTGCTTTTCCGCGTTGACTTGCAGCAACTTTAGTTGGTAGGTCGGGTGATCTTCAGCGGACGATGAAAGATTACACACAGGAGAAGACCGGGGAAATCTTTGATTATTAACCGCCACTGCACACTTGCAGATGAAGTCCTCTGGACAGGCTATGTTAAAGAGTGCTTTCCGAGGTATTTTTGCTTATCTCTCATACTGTATCGGATCTTTCACCCCCGCCTTTCGAAATCCCTTAAGCCTGAGCGTACAGCTTTCACACCGTCCGCAGGCCTTTTCGCTGTTCTGATAGCAGCTCCAGGTGAGGGACAGCGGGGCGCTGAGTTCGACCCCTTTTTTCACGATCCCGGACTTTTTCATATGAATGAGAGGCGTTACGATCTCGACCCGCGTTTCGGGTTTTGTTCCCATTTCAATGGCCTTGTTGAAGGCCTGATAAAATACCTCACGGCAGTCCGGATAGCCTGAGCTATCCTCTTCGACTGCGCCGATGAATATCTTTGTCGCGCCGATGACCTCTGCCCAGGATACGGCAATGGACAAAAAGTGCGCGTTTCGGAAAGGGACGTATGTTGTAGGAATTGCGGAGTGTGGAGTGCGGAGTGTGGAATGCTGAGCGCCGAGCGCTGAGCGCTGATCGTGGAGTTCCGGGACGGGGATGTTGGTATCCGTGAGGCTTGAGCCACCGATAACCTTCAGGTGTTCGATGCTGATCGTAAGCCTCTTCATGGCTTTGTAAAAATCCGCGATTTCGTTGAAAGCTCGCAACTCACGCGCCTCGGTCCGCTGGCCGTAGTTCACGTGAAGAAACGCCAACGTATACTTCTCATTCGCGATCGCGGCAGTCACGCAACTGTCCATCCCGCCGCTCACGAGGATTATTGCAAGTTCCTTGTTCATGCAATGAGTTTACCAGTATCGTGTCTGAAATTCCACCGTTTTCGCGCAGCCCGCGCGTTTCAATGCGTCCCGTGGATAAGCATGGGAAGGCAGCGGGTGCAGACAACCTTCTCATTTCCTTCGTGATAGCAGGGAAGGTATACCCTGATCTTATCATCGGCGCCGCATACAAAACATTTGATCTCTTTGTTCGACATGTTATCCCTCCAAAGCGTTGATTTCATCGACGATCTTGTTCGGATCGAGATTGTGCATCATCGAGCCGAAAGAGATCGACTCCACGTTGATCCCCGCACAGGTAAAGCAGCCGCTGCCGAAATATTTTTGGATCACCTCTTTGGACCCAGGGCTCATGCGTATCACCTCACCGATGAGTGAATCCTTCGTTACTTTTTGCTTTTCCGCAATCATAGTGGCCTCCTTTGTTATTCATAGTGTTGATCGTACTATACCAAAAACGTCATTTCCGCGTTATGACCTGTATCATATTCCGCGTCTATGCTATACTATGAGCTCTGTCATGGTTATTCGCGCAAGGGTACGATAGAATGCATTCAGCTTAACACTCGAGGAGGTAATTTTCAATGGACAAGTTCGTAAAAGGGTTTATCGTCATGAGTATCGTGTATCTTGGCGCGGCGTCGGTCATGGGGGTCGTCATGCTTGCGAACCAGCACGTGACGACGCTCAAGTTTGCGCATTCGCATCTGAACATGCTCGGCTGGGTTTCGATGATGATCTATGGCGTGGGCTATCATATTTTGCCGCGTTTCATGGGAAGAGCGCTGTACAGCAATAAGATCGCCGTAGCGCAGTTCTACCTGGCGAATATCTCGCTTGTGGCAATGCTGCTGTTCTATACCCTGAACGCGTATAACCCGAGCAGTTTCTACCAGGCCATCACCATTGTATCCGGAGCGGTCCAAGCCTTGACCGTATTCCTGTTCTTCTACAATATGCTGATGACGCTGCTTGCCAAGGTGGAACAACCGCAGTAAAACTGCGATTCAATATTCAAAAAAGAATATTCAATACTTTGAATCTTGAATGTTGAATTTTGAATCCGAGCGGCAATATTCGCTTTTACTTCAAGACGACAGTTCCGCCAGCCCTTCACGGTCCTTAATGATGATCTTGCCGTCCGCGTCCATCACGAGTCCCTGTTTCTTAAACTTGCTGAAGGTGCGGATCGAGGTTTCGACCGTGGTCCCGACCATGTCGGCTACGTCCTGTTTGGTGAGCCGCATGTCGATCATCAAACCCTCGTCCGTCTCCACGCCGACCTTGTTCGCCAGCTTGAGCAAGAGCGCCGCGATCCGCGCTTCAACGCGCTCGAGTGCGATGTTCTTGAGCGTGTCGTGGGAACTCTTCATTCGGTCGCCGAGCTGGAGCGCAATACAAAACATGAGGTTCGGGAATCGGTCAACAAGCCGCATGAGGTTTTTTCGCGATATTTTCAGGATTTCGGAGTCTTCCATGGCAACGGCATTCGCCGGGTAGGGGAAATTCCGCAGTACCGCCACTCCCCCGAAGATGTCGTGGGGAGAGATGATCTCGAGAATGAGCTCCTTGCCGTCGTGGGATATCCTGGTCACTTTTACCTTGCCCGTCGATACGATGTAAAACCACTCAGGAGCGTCGCCTTCCGAAAAGATGGCGTCTTTTTTCTTGTACGTTACGGCGGCGAGGTAGGGTTCCAGTTCCTTAAGCTCCTCGTCCGAAAGGTTCTTGAACAGGTCGATTTTTTTGAGCTCCTTAATCACGAGGTGTTCTCCTGGTCTTCCGGGATAATGGTCTGAGCCGCTTCCAATAGATATATTCCGATGACCCCGGGACGATCAGATCGGCGAGCTTCCCGGCCCGCGCATATCCCTGTTCTTTATAGAAGGCCTGGCCCCGCCGATTAAAGGATGAGACGCAGAGATAGAGGTTGTGCGAACAGCGCGCTGTTTCTTTTTCAGCAAAAGAGAGGAGTTTCCCCCCTATACCCTGTCTGCGCATTGACGGCAACACTCCGATGGCACGCAGATAGCCGCCTCGGGCGAATACCGGTTCCGGCGTGAAGATGATGAAGCCCGCCAACTCGTCGCCTCGTATGCAGACATAAGCCTGCTTCAGGGTGACGTATTTCAGAAAATCGATCCGTTCGTTCAGCGTTTTCCAGGGAGCTGAAGCAGCGGTGATGGCGTCGCAGACCCTTCTGTGGGAATGAGTCATCGGGAGTATCCTGAGAGGGTCTTTTTTCACCTAGGTCCTCTCCGCTTCCTGTTTGAGTTTTTTGAAAATATCACGCGCCTGACGCTCCGTATCCTCACGGGTCCCCGTGTTGTCAATAACGTAGTCCGCATGTCCCCGTTTTTCCGCAAGGGGCATCTGGCTTGCTATTCTGGCCAGGGCCTGCTCCCGGGTGAATGTATCGCGGGCAGTGAGACGCTCGAGCTGCTGTTCCAGCCCCGCATAGACCACGACGATCCTGTCCATCTTCCGATGGTATCCGGTCTCAATGAGCAGGGCGGCGTCAAACACGACGATGGCCTCGGGCTGACGGCTTCGCAGGTGATTTACCCGGGACGTGTATGCATCAAAGACCTTTGGGTGGAGACACTGGTTGAGCCATGCCCGTTTTCCGGCGTCGTTGAACACAATCTCTCCCACCTTTCGGCGGTCAATACTGTTGTCGCGCAGTAAAATGTCTTTGCCGAAGTAGTCGAGCGCTTCTTGCCAGGCATCCTGGTCCGGTTCGAGCAGTTCATGCGCGATCCGGTCGGCATCGATGACATGCGCGCCGAGCTCCTTGAATACCCGCGCAACAAGGCCCTTGCCGCTCGCTATCCCGCCTGTCAGTCCTACGATGAGCATCGCAATGCCTTTGCCTTTCGTCATTGTTGTTGCTGTTTTATCCGCCTTCGCGTCGTGCGGGCGCTAGGATGCCTGGATGAACGCGCAGGCCTTTTCCCAACAAGGAAACACAAGGTTTATTGTCGTTATTATACCACCGGAAAGAAAATTCAGGTAGTCCATGTTTTCGGCAAGGAAAACCTTTACGAGAAACGCCGCAAAGGCGATATTGAACAGAAAGATCAGGGGATAAGAGAAAATCGCGCCCTCCTCCCTGATATCGTTCTGATCGGTCTGAAGAAAAACGAAGGTCAGCGCCAGGTGGAGCGCGAAGGTAGCGCCGGACAGGAAAATAAGAATATCGGTCGCCGGGCCTCGGGCGCCGGCGGCACGCGCCGTCCAGTAGAGAATGAGCGCGAGAAAAGTATAGAGGGGGAAAAAATAGGGGGCAAGGGTAATAATGAAATTCGATTTGGTAATCGTGACGCGGCCGCCGCGGTTGCTGGCGTGGATGGATTTTACGGAACCTCCAAAGAGGAGGGCGAAGAGCGCATGCGTGAGCTCATGACCAATGACGTAGGTGAAGACGGGTTTTTTGAACAGGAAATGGAGGGATAGGTACGCAAGCCCGCCGGCGAGAAAGTAATAGGGAGTGTCCGGCTTGTACCGGACCGTAAAGACGGTTGTCGCAAGCTGCCAGGTAAAGCCGAGGCAGAAGGGGATGAGCGCAAGACCGAACAGGGTTTTTACGATTTTTTTGCCCATTGAGTTAAATCAAGTCGTCCTTTGCATCCGGAAAAGAACGATGACCGACGTTACGGCGAAAAATATGTTGGCAAACCATGCCGATACCGCGGGCGGGACGGCGCCGGAGTTGCCGAGCGAAGCGCCGACGCTCGCGAGCATCCAGTAGAAAAAAGCGATTGCAACGGCGAGCGCAAACCCCTTGGCTGCTCCTCCGGAACGCGCGGTATGGAACGAGAAGGGGATGGAGATCATGACCATGAGCAGGCTGGCCAGCGGGTGCGCCAGCTTGCGGTGCAGGTCCACTTCATACGTGACAGCCTTATAACCGCTCGATTTGAGCCTCTTGACGTAGTTCCACATCTCGGTGAAGTTCATTTCCTCGGATTTTTTGACGATCATGCCGAGGTCGTCGGGGCTCTCCACGATATTGAAGACCTCGTCATCGGAGGGTCGGGACCGCACCGCGTCGTCAACCTGGGTGAAGGTGAGGCTGCGTTTCAGCCGCCATGCGCCGTTCTCCCATACAAGGCTGCCGGCCTTGATCCGCTCCCGCACCGAGTAGTCGGGGTTCAGCTTGTAGATGTTCAGTTCCAGCAGCTCAGTGCGGTTCGGAGAGACTAATTCAATGCTGGCAATGCTGTTGTCCGGTCCGCGAAGCCACAACTTGTGCTGCTGGAACATCACCCGGCGCTGATTTTTCTCGATCTCCACCTTTCGGATGTAATTGGCGCGCGAACTGTAGACTGGCATGATGACTTCATTATTGACAAATCCGAGGACGGATATCAAAAGGCCGCCGACGAAGAGCGGCGAAATGATCTTTACGAGGCTCACGCCGCTTGCGCGCATGGCGATGAGCTCGTTGTGGCGCGAAAGGTTGCCGAGCGACAGGAGCGAGGCGATGAGCACGGCCATGGGAAGCGCCATCGAAATCATGCCGGGCACGCTGTAGAGGAAATATCCGGCAACCTGGGAAAACGTTGCCTGGTGCTTGATGAACTTGCCGGCCTTCTGGAGAAACTCGACGCAGAGATACACGATGAGGATGGCGATCAGAGCTCCCGCCACGAGGGAGATGAATTCCTTGAAAATATGTTTGCTGAGAATGGTCATAGGAGCCTTGGTCCGCGTCTTCCGGCGATCACGCCTTGCCTTTCAGCCGTGCTTTGATTCCATAGTACATCATGCCGAGTTCGTGCCAGATCCTGAAATTGAACTCACGTCCTTTTTTGACGACAAAAAGCAGCGCAGCCACCGTCATCAGGACGTTCGGCGCCCAAAAGGCCAGATGGGCGGGAAATGTCCCTGTCTCTGAAAGCGTGGTCGCTCCGCTCAAGATAATAAAATAAACAAGGAAAACCAGGAGCGCGATGGCTACCCCGGCGGATTTGCCGGAACGGCTCCGCCTGATGCCGAGGGGTGCGCCGATCAGCCCCAGAATGACGCAGGCAAAGGGGATCGACAGCCGTTTGTGCAGTTCCGTCTCATAGCGGTAAGCGGGCTTCCCCTCCCGGCGCAATCGCTTGATCTCCCGGATAAGCTCAAGACTGTCGAAGTCTTCAGCGCTTTTACCGGGAGACTTATCCTGATAGAGGGCGCTGCTGATGTCGAGATTGAGCCGCGCGTTATCGAACCCCATGAGCGAAGAGGATTGCTGGGCGCGGGGCTGCGGGTGAATGGACCCTTCCCGCATGGCGAGGGTGACGTTCAGCGCTTGCTGGTCCGCTATGAGCTTTCCCTGTCGGGCCACGATGACATAGGGTTCCCTGGCTGAACGCTCGTCGGAGATGAAAATACCTTCCAGGTTGTTTAGAGAATCCATCTTGTCGACATAGATGACCATGCCGTCGAAGGCGCTGCTGAAGACGCCGGGCTCGAGGCCTACCAGGGCGCGGGATTTGACCATGGTGAACAGGTGGGCCTTGAGCGCCGAGTTCGCGCCGGGGACGAGGATGAGCGAGGTGAAGGCCGTGACCGCGAAGGCGAGGAGCGCGAAAAAGAAGACGGGCCGGATCATGTTGTAGAGGCTGATACGGGAGGCCTTCATGGCGGTTATTTCCGAATCGGCGCTGAGCCGCGCAAAGGTGGTGAGCGACGCGACGATGAGCGACATGGGGATCGTGATGACAAGAAAGCCGGGCAGCACAAAGGCGAGGACCTCGATGGTCGACAGCACGGTGGCGCCTTTCGAGACAATCAGGTCAGCGAGCCGGAAGCTCTTCTGGAGAAAGAGCACGAGCAGGAGCGCCGCCATGCTGAGGAAGAACGGCGGCAGCATCTCAAGGAGGATATACCGGTCCAATATTCTGGTTCTCGCCATGGCTATTTTCTGAGCTCCTCGAGGATGTTCTTCTCGAGCTTGTTCATGTCGAAATAATCTTTTTCAAGCTCCTCGACGTAGAACCGGTCGAGACCGCTGTTTTGGAGAAAGTCTTCGCGCACCCGGTTGTCCCTGGATTCGATGATGTGCGGCAGGAGGTTGTTGAGGTAGAAAGACTCTTTCCTGATATTGAGGATGATCTCCTCGAACACGCTGTGCGGGATCGGTCCCTGCACGAGGCCCTTGGACCGGAGCTCGCGGATCAGGTCCTGAATGAAGATCTCTTGGTCCTCCTTGGAGTTCAGTTCCGCGTAGATGCTCTTGAAACGGTCCTTGATGTAGCGATGGATGGTGGCGTAGAGTTTGTTTTCCTCGCTGATCCCGGCGATCGATGCGGCAAGCTCCCGGTAGGTGGTGTCTCCGGTCTTGATCCGCAGGAGCCCCTGAAACAGCAGGTCGATTTTTTTCCGGCCGTAACGGGTCATGTAGCGGTTCTCTCGCGGCGGGTCGATGAATATCCCGCGGAACAAATGCGGGCTGATCTGATCGAAGACTTCCTTGTTGCCGGAGAGGCTCCGGATGTTGTCTTCGCTCAGGGTCGAGTTCTCCATGAACGCGAGATTGTTGATCGTGGTCGCGGCGCTGTCGTACCGGTCGAAATAGGTAAGGATGGAGCTCATGGATTCAAGCGCGGACATATCGTTTGTGTCCCGTGCGTGCTCGTCGCAGGCCCGGACCGTATTGAGCAGCAGTCCCTCAAAGGTCTGGTCGTGGTGTGACGTGGATCTCTGCTTTGCTTTCAGGAGTTTTACGAGGTCCTCCTGCGAGAGGTGTCCTCTGATCTTGTCCGTCCTGAAGAACAAGCCCTCGAAGATCGCCCGCGTGTCTCTCACGTAGTCGGGTTCCTCCACCTCGATGATCCGCATGTCCTTGAGCAGGAGTTCGTCGAGAGTGTCGAACAGCGTCTGAGGGATATTGAGGCGTAAACTCAGCGTACGGAGCCGTGAGAGTTTTGCCAGGTCCGAGGGGTTCACCTGGCCCTTTTCCGACACGGTAATGAGGGTGTCCTTGTATTCATCGACGATCTTCTTGTTCTCGGGAAGCTTGTACATACCGTCGATTTTGATGCGCTCCTGCTGATAGGGGATGATCTTGTACCGTTTTGCCAGGTTGTCCAGATCAGCGTGGGCCTCGGGGGAAAGCATTTTCTGTTCGGCGTACAGCTTGTTGAAGGCGTGAAAATATTCCTCGTTTTGCCGGTTTTGCAGCCGGAAAAGAAAAACAAGGGACTTGGCGTCTCCCAGTGCGTCAAAGATCTCCCTGCAGAGACGGGTGTCATCGGACACGCCCACGGTCGCGCTCCGTTTCACCTGTTTGCCGATGTTCTTCAGGAGGTCGCGTTGAATCTTCTTGATGTCCCCTTTGTGCGATGTATGGACAAAAAAGTAGTAGTTTGAAACGGCATTGCCGGTAAGAAACACATGATCGAAGGACTCCTTGCTGGCCGTGGTGTTGGTGAAGGTGATGTTGTCGGTGTTGTCGTAAAAAGCGCCGTACATGACTAAGCGATTGGAAACGTCTTTGCGCAGGAGGTCCTTGAGGGGCAGGTCCACGCCGAACATATATTCGCAGAGGCTGCCTCCGGTCCCGGTATAGCTGATGCCGTTCGGGGTGATGATGAACTCGTTCCTTCCGGAAAAGAACCGGTCCCCGTCGGGGAGCGATTCATAGCAGTACCTGCTGCTTAAGTCAGCGCCGGTGATCGTGACAAAATAATCAAGTTTTTCGTTGGCTTTCCCGTGCAGCCTGATTTCGAGGATCATGTCGGGCATTATAACAAACTACCGCGGATTTTCAAATGGAAAAATGGTTTCTCCCGATCTTATTCCCGGCTTATTGATTCCGCAAAAAGTGAAGAGAGGGCTGTGCGCAGCGCGCGGAGCGCCGCTTTTCCCTTGATACCGCAAACGATTAATCGTATAATGAGAATCGTATAACGTATAATGAGCGCCATAGCGGTAAGTGATATATCACGGGTAATAGCGGAGCAACGGAGAAAAATGGTATGACAAAACAAAGCGGAAGCAAAAAAAAGATCGCCTTTCTGTCTGTTTTTGTCGTACTAATCGCCCTGTTCATCGTGGGGTCTCTTGTCAAAGACAGGAAGGGCGGCAACGGGACAATCACCAGCGGAGACCGGGCGCCGGAGTTTCGTTTGCGGGCTTCCGACGAACGGTTCGTTGCTCTATCGGATCTTCGCGGCAAGGTGGTGATGGTCCACTTCTGGGCCACCTGGTGTCCGCCCTGCGTGGAAGAGATGCCGACACTCGACAAGCTGTACCGCTCCCTCATGGGCAAGGACTTCGAGATGCTTGCCATAAGCGTGGACGAGGGCGGCGCGGAGGCGGTGGTCCCCTTTCTGCGGAAAAACGGGCTGAACGTTCCCGTGCTCCTTGATCCCGATCGCGCGATTGCCGGGCTCTATGGAACGTATAAATTCCCCGAGACCTACATCGTGGACCACCAGGGCGTGGTGCGATACAAGGCGATCGGGCCGAGAAACTGGACTGACCCATCGAACATTCAGCTTCTGCGGGATATTATTGCCGCGCGATAGATCTCGCGCTCATTCATGCAACATCACCTGCGTGGACATGAAGTGTCAGAGGAGAAATATATGTCGGATTTCGTAACATCAACTATTATCCTGATCGTTTTGCTGCTTCTCGTCAGCAGGCTCAACAGGAGCGCCGGCTGGGGCTGAAGCGCGGAACCAGTCTCTCTCTGTAAGAGGGAGGAGGATACCCGCCAACAGACAGGTGAGGAGAAAAAATAGCAATATCATGAAAAAGCTCCTTATTTTCGGACTGGGCGCTTTCGCGCTTTGTGCCCTCATCATTACCGTGTGGTTCCTGCGGGTCCTCTCCAACCTGCCGGATGTTTCCGTCCTGAAACACTACCGCCCCGCCGCAGCAGCCGAGGTCCTTGATAAGGACGGCAACATCCTGACGCAGTACTATGACCGCACGTTCCGGCTATGGGTCCCCATAGCCTCCCTTCCCGATATCGTCATCCAGGCGGTGGTGATTGCCGAGGACGACACATTTTTCGGCCATGAGGGCGTCAATTATAAGGCTGTGTGGGAGGCGATGAAGCACGACGCGCGAAAAGGCAGGTTCGCGCGCGGCGGCAGCACAATCACGCAGCAAATGATCAAGAACGTTCTGCTCTCGAAGGAGAAAACGCTCAGCAGGAAACTGCGGGAGTTCGTTCTCGCGAGGAGGGCCGAGGACATCCTCACCAAGCGGCGCATCCTCGAAATCTATTTGAATGAGGTCGAGTGGGGAGACCGCGTCTACGGGATCGAGGCCGCGAGCCGTTTTTACTTAGACAAGCATGCTTCGGAACTTACGGCGGCGGAGGCGGCTCTTCTCGCCGGCATGCTTCCGAATCCTCGTTACTACAACCCGTATAAAAGGATGGATAAAGCTAAAAAACGGCAGGAACGGGTGCTGTTCAACATGCAGCAGGCGAAACTCATCACCCAGGATGAATACGCCGCGGCGCTGCGGTTCTCTCTGAACCTTCGGCAGGAAGGCTCAAGCAGGATCGACCTCTCCGCTCTTGCGCCGGGGAACGGCAGGCCTTGCTATCATCAGGCATTGGAGCGGATGCTTGTTTCGGCAATCGGGAACAGGGAACTGTACCGCGGCCGGGGGCCCATCAAGACGACAATAGATAAAACCCTGCAGAACGAGCTCAGGAATTGGGAAGAGTCATTGCAGGAACGGGTGATCCATCCCTCAGATCGGGTTACCGTCATCAAGCAGGGCGCGCGGATTCGGGCTATGGTCTGTGCCCTTGGCAGGGAACAGGAGCTCCATTCAAAACTCGATTTCCTCGACCTGACCTACAGCGGATATGAGGTAGTAGTGGTGTCGCCGGACGCGATTTTCCGGGAACAGATCGTCCAGCAATCGGGCGGAGAGGTGAAGTGACCCCTTAAAATTCGATATACAGCAGCGGACTGCGAAAGCCGCCTTTCCGGTTATCGCGCGGATAGGGGGAAACATGGGCAGAAGAATATCATAGGAATCGGTGAATGGAAAGAACAAAGTTGAGAGTGTAATGCAAAGTACAAAGTACAGATGCCATTGTGAACCAGATCATCCGAAAGTCCGCTGATGCATTTGACAAACCGCAATTGGTCATTGTCGGCGTGTCTGATGAGCGCCGTCAGTGGCAATGGCGCCAGTACGAATAAGTTCAAAGTTCGGAGTTCAAAGTTCAAAGTAAAAGCAGTATATAAAACCAGGTCGTGTCAAGCCAGGTCGTTACTCAGAACTCTGAACCCTGAACTTTGAACTCTGAACTATTCATTCCACCGGCGTAACGATTGCCATAACCACGAGCTTCTCGCCCTTGTCGGCGGCAAAGCCGTGCAGTACGTTCGGCTCGCAGAGGATGCAGGTTTTCTCATCCGCTTCCATTTTCTCGTCGCCCACGGTGAAGGTCCCTTTGCCCTGGACGCAGTACATCATGAGCCGGAGCGGGGCCTTGTGGGGCTCAAGCTTCTGGCCCGCATCAAGGCACATGAGGGCGACGCGCATTTCCGGCTTGTCCGACAGCATCTCCCGCGATATCCGGTCCGGTTTGAACTGAATCAGTTTTTTTAAGTCGAGTGTTTCCATAGTATCCTCCTTGTGAAAGTTCAGAGTTCGGTGTTCAGTGTCAACATTACCATGAATGTGACGAAGAACCTATGACCTGCATCATACGGAACGCTCAATTCGTGCAAAAATAATAAGTAAAAAATAAGTAAAAAAGACTTGACTCTTTGTTTCCGGCATGGTATAAATCGTTATATTGAAAATGGTTATCAATATCAAATTATGAAAAAGCATCCGGCGGAACAACTAACGGAATACCTTGCGGGCCAGGGTCTCAAATCCACGAGCCAGCGCGATACGATCCTGAAAATATTCGTGGACGCGGGCCGGCACCTGAGCGCGGAAGAACTGTATGCGCGGGTTAAAAAGACGCGCCCGGGTATCGGCTATGCCACGGTGTACAGGACCTTAAAGCTTCTGGCCGGGGCGGGGATGGCCGAGGAGCGGCGGTTCGAGGACGGCTTTACCCGGTATGAGTTCAAGGCCGCGAAAGGCCACCACGACCATCTTATCTGCACCCGGTGCGGTGAAATCATTGAATTCGAAAACGAACGCATCGAGGCGCTCCAGCAGGATGTGGCCAGGAAAAATCGCTTTCTGGTACAGAGCCATAAGCTGGAGCTTTATGGACTCTGTGCCGAGTGTCAGGGGAAGAGGTAAGTGGGAAGTGGGAAGAGATGGACGAGGGATGATGGACGAAGGATGAGGGACGAATGTCCGGCAAGGAGTCGTTGTGCATAATCATAATGGTCCTGATGATAAAGACCGTCACGGAGATTTGAATAAAATCCTTCTGATCGGCAATCCCAACGTGGGCAAAAGCGCGCTTTTCGGTCTTCTGACCGGCAAGTACGTCACCGTGTCCAATTATCCGGGGACAACGGTCGAGGTGACCTACGGGAACGCGATGATCAATAAGACCCGCTCCCTCGTGATCGATACCCCGGGCGTCAACAGCTTAGTGCCCATGTCCGAAGACGAGCGGGTGACCCGGGACATGCTCTTGTCCGACCGGCACGGCGTCGTGGTGCAGGTGGCGGATACGAAAAATCTTCGTCGCGGACTTCTGATAACCATCCAGCTCTCGGAGATGGGCGTGCCGTTCATCCTGGACCTCAACATGGACGACGAGGCCAGGAGCCGCGGGATCATAATAGACCAGGAAAAGCTTTCTCAGCTCCTCGGCATCGAGGTCGTGAAAACGGTTGCCATCAGAAAGAGCGGCATAGACAAGCTTCTTAAGAGTATTTCTCATCCGAGACAGTCCTCTCTTGCGGTCCGTTATGATGACGCCATAGAGGCCGGGATACGCGATATTTCCACGCTCCTGCCGGAAGCCAACATCTCGCGGCGCTCGCTCGCGCTCATGATCCTCGCCGGCGATGAAAGCCTCAAGGGATGGCTTCATGCCAACTTGCGGGACCACGTGATCGCGGACATCGATACTATCCGTCAGGACGCGCAGTCAAAATTCAACAATTCGCTCGGCTATCTCATCAACCAGAGGAGGCTCAAAAAATCCGACGAGATTCTGGCGCAGGCGCTGAGCCTTCATGAGTCGGGAAAAGTATCCGCTGTCGCGTTCCACATCGGGAAATGGTCCATGCATCCGGTTTACGGTGTGCCGATCCTTCTCGTGGTCCTCTATCTCGTGTATCAGTTCGTGGGAGTGCTTGGCGCGGGTGACGCCGTCGGCTTCCTGGAGGAGACCGTGTTCGGTGAATACCTGAATCCCTGGGCAACGAAGATCGTGGAATTTGTCATTCCCCTCTCTTTTATCCGGGAGCTTTTAGTCGGGGACTACGGGCTTATCACGATGGCAATTACCTATGCCATTGCCATTGTGTTGCCCATCGTCAGCTTTTTTTTCATCGCCTTCGGTATCCTGGAAGACTCCGGTTATCTGCCGAGACTGGCCGTGATGGTGAACAGGATTTTCAAGATCATGGGTCTGAACGGCAAGGCAGTGCTCCCGATGGTGCTCGGACTGGGGTGCGTCACCATGGCAACGCTCACCACGCGCATTCTCGAAACGCGCAAGGAGCGCATCCTCGTTACGCTGCTCCTGGCGCTGGGTGTGCCGTGCTCCGCCCAGCTCGGCGTGATCCTCGGGATGGTGGCCGGGCTTTCCGGTTTTGCGACCGGCATCTGGTTAGGTACGATACTGCTCGTGATATTCCTGGTGGGGTATCTTGCCTCGAAAGTGGTGCCCGGAGAGCCATCCGACTTCGTGCTCGAACTGCCGCCCATCCGTATGCCTCAGATGACGAATATCCTGGTAAAGACGCTGGCGCGGGTGGAGTGGTATTTGAAAGAGGCGGTGCCGCTTTTTATGCTCGGCACCCTTATCCTCTTCGTGGGGCATAAGCTGGGCGCGCTCGAATATATTCAAAGGCTGACCGATCCGATCGTGGTCAACTTCCTCGGCCTGCCGAGCAAGGCCACAGAGGCCTTTGTGATCGGGTTTTTACGCAGAGACTACGGCGCCGCCGGCCTGTTCATGCTGGCAAAGGACGGGATGATGGACCCGATCCAGATCGTCGTGAGTCTCGTGGTGATCACGCTTTTTGTCCCCTGTATCGCCAATTTTTTCATGATGGTGAAGGAACGGGGAATGAAGACCGCGTTGTATATGGCGGCGTTCATTTTTCCCTTTGCTTTCGGCGTCGGCGGGGCGTTGAACTGGGCGCTGAGAACGTTTAAAATCGCGCTGTGATTTGGAGCGAGCCGACCGCCTGCGCCCAGCGCTTACGAGTGCAAAGCGCGAGTGCGGGGTGTGTCGGCGTTTAATATTGAATACACGGCAACGCGGTTGCCTTGGTCCACATTAAGGAGGAATCATGTCAGAACATAAGAGAATAGACACCATTGAAGGGAAAGCAGGCCATCCGGCGCTCTGCGTCCTGCCGGAGATCGAGAAAGAGGACGAGATTTTCGAGATTGTCTGGACTTTGCGGGAAGAGGGGAAACTGACCGTCGATCAGATAGTCCAGAACTGTTCGCTGCAGGGGTGCGAAAATATTCTTAACGATTTGTCTAAAAACGGGTGGATCGATATCAAGGGCCAGGCTGTTGAACTTCTTGTAAAAGGCGAAAAGAGAGCACGGGAGCTGGTGCGGAGGCATCGGCTCTCACTCCGGCTGTTCCACGATCTCTTCGCCCTGGACGGCGCAGAGGCTGAGGCGTGTAAATTCGAGCATATTCTTTCACCGGAAGTGACCGACAGCGTCTGCACGCTCCTCGGCCACCCGCCCAATTCGCCCGACGGCAAGCCGATACCGCGCGGCGAGTGCTGCTCCATGTTCCGTCAGGAAATGAAGCCGCTCGTGGCCCCGCTCGCCGATCTTGTGCCGGGAGAGCAGGCGAAGATCGTTTTCATCACGCCCGAGTCCCACTCCCGCCTTGACCGGCTCTCGGCTATGGGCGTGGTGCCGGGCACTGTGGTCAAGCTGCATCAGAAGAAACCGTCGTATGTCATCCAACTTGGCGAGACCATGATCGCCGTGGATAAGGACATCGTGAGGGAGATATTTGTTAAGAAGGTGT
>JANONA010000297.1:0-4415 GCA_031420575.1 Nitrospirota bacterium
GGACGGACACCACTGCCAGATCACCCCTGGAAGAGATATTTCAAACCAAACCGAGGAACAAAGGAACAATTTCCCAGTGTTTCCTAAAAGCGGACATTTCTATATTGGTAAGAGTAGGACATTTCTATTTTGGGTTGACACCTCGCTTTTTTCCCTTGCATGGAGGACGTTCTTATGGTATCGTATGCGTGCTTTTTAACCTTAGGTTCAACGGAGGATTTTACAGTGGCCGGTAAGTGCGATATTTGCGGGAAGGGCAAGCTCAGCGGAAACAAAGTGAGCCATGCCAATAATAAATCCAAGAAGATGTCCAAGCCGAATTTACAGTCTGTCAAGGCGGTGGCGGCCAAAGGTTCCCATGTGCGCCTGCATGTCTGTACGCGCTGCATACGGTCGGGCAAGGTAAAGAAAGTAAGTTGATCACTCAGGATAGTATACCTTAACCAAGTACAGCCCCTGCGGCGGCGCCGTCCGACCCGCCGTGGACCGGTCTCGAGCCTCGAGCATGCGCTTCACCTCCTCGGGGCTGAACCTTCCGAGACCGACTTCGACAAGCGTACCCGTAATGTTTCTCGCCATATGCCGGAGAAAAGCATCCGCATCAAACTCTATCTCGATGAAATCGCCGGTTTTTTTTATAACCACCGATCTGATCGTTCTCACCGGCGTTTTTGCGGTGCACCCTGATCCACGAAAGGAGGAAAAATCATGCGTGCCCACGAAGGAAGCCGCGGCCAGCCTCATGCTTCTCGTGTTCAGCCGCGGGTTCACCTGCCAGGCATACCCGCGATACAGAGCTGATGGCGCGCGTCTGTTCAAAATGCGGTATGTATAAAATTTCCCCAGGGCGCTGAACCGGGCATGAAAATCCTCGGACGCCTCTTCCGAGCTCAGCGCCCTGATATCCCTCGGCAGCAAATGATTTAACGCCGGCGCCCAGGCCTTAGGCGGGATGCCGCTTGCAGTCTTGAAGTTCGCAACATGCCCCAGGGCATGCACTCCCGCATCCGTACGACCGGATGAATAAGTCTTTATTTCCTCACGAGTAAGCGTATTGAGCGCCTGCTCAAGCGTATCCTGGATCGTCGGTTTTCCACTCCCTTTCTGCGACTGCCAGCCGTGGTAGTTCGTACCGTCGTATTCAAGGATGAGTTTGATGTTTCGCATCATTCCGCATTCCGCATTCCGCAATCGAATTACTCCCCCAGATACGCCTTCTTGATCCCTGGGTCCCTCTCAAGCTCTGACGCCCGGCCCTGCATCGCGATAGTCCCGGTCTCCATAACGTAGGCTCGGTGCGCAAGACGGAGCGCGGCCTTTGCATTCTGTTCCACAAGGAGGATGGTCGTTCCCCGCTGATTGATCTCTTTGATGATCTTGAAGATCCTGCTCACCATGATCGGCGCGAGCCCAAGCGAGGGCTCGTCAAGAAGCAGGAGTTTCGGCCGGGACATGAGCGCCCGGCCTATGGCGAGCATCTGCTGCTCGCCTCCCGAGAGTGTGCCGCCGGGCTGTTTATTCCTATCGGCAAGCGCTGGGAACATTTCGAATACCCGCGCGAGGTCACCCGCAATGTCCCCTTTGTCCCTGATAAATGCGCCCATTTCCAGGTTCTCGCGCACCGTCATCCTCGAGAAAATGCGCCTGCCCTCGGGAACCTGCGAAATTCCCAATTGCACGATCGAATGCGCGGGCAGGCCCGACAACTCAGCGCCGTCATACAGAACCACGCCTGACCGCGGCGCGGCAACCCCGGAGATCGCCATCAGGGTCGTTGACTTGCCGGCGCCGTTCGCTCCGATGAGGGCAACGATCTCGCCCTGCTCCACCTTCAGGCTGATGCCCTTGAGCGCATCGATCATGCCGTAGGAGACGGTCACCTCGCGTAACTCAAGCATGGCGGCTCTCCTTGCCGAGATACGCTTCGATCACATCCGTGTTTTGCTGAATGTCTTTTGGCAGTCCCTCGGCGATCTTCACGCCGTGGTCCAGCACGATTACCCGGTCCGAAATGCCCATCACAACCTTCATGTCATGCTCGATCAGGAGGATTGCCGTGCCGTTATCGCGGATCTTGCGGATCAACGCCATCAACTCTTGCGTTTCCCGCGGGTTCATCCCGGCGGCGGGCTCATCAAGGAGCAGAAGATGCGGCTCGGTCCCGAGGGCCCGCGCAATCTCAAGGCGCCGCTGGTCGCCGTAGGAGAGGTTCGCCGCAAGCGAATCGTGCTTAGTCTCGATCCCCGCGAATTTCAAAATATCCATGGCGCGGTATCCCATGTCGCGCTCTTCTTGTTTTACCCGACGGGGCCTGAAGATCGCGCCGAACACACCCGCGCTCGTGCGGCAATGCGCCGCTACCATGACATTCTCAATAACAGTCATCCCGCCGAAAAGGCGAATGTTCTGGAACGTGCGCGCAACGCCCATGGACGTTATATCGTGCGGCGGCATCCCGGTAATGTCCCGGTCGTGGAAAATGGCCTTACCCGTCGTGGGCTGGTACAGGCCGGTGATGCAGTTGAAGAACGTGGTCTTTCCCGCCCCGTTCGGCCCGATGATGCTCACGATCCGCTCGCGTTCGATGCGCATGTCGATCCCTTCGATGGCCTTGAGCCCGCCGAAGTGTTTGGTCAGATTTTTCGTTTCGAATAGCAACATAATCGTTTAAGGGGCTTAAACGGTTTGAACGGTTCAAACTGTTCTTTTCACTCCACCCAACAATCCCCGCGGTCTGAATACCATCATCAGGACAAGGGCCGCCCCGAACGCCAGCATCCGGTAATCCTGAAAATCACGAAAGAGCTCGGGAAGCGCGATCAGGAGGAGCGCGCCGAGAATAATGCCCGGGATGCTCCCCATGCCGCCGAGGACCACCATGCAGAGGATCAGGACTGACTCGAAGAACGTGAAGCTCTCGGGCGAGACAAAGGCCATCTTGGCTGAGAAGAAAACCCCGACGACCCCGGCCAATGACGACGCCAGCACAAAAGCCAGCAGTTTCAATTGGTAGGTATTGAGCCCCATGGCCTCGGCCGCGATCTCGTCTTCGCGGATCGCGATCCATGCCCTGCCGATGCGCGACGCGATAAGTCGGCGCATGGCGAACACCGTAAGGCTCGCGATCGCGAGAATAAGATAATAGAAATCCAGCGCCGTGTGAAGCTCGTATCCGGCCAGGACCGGCCTGCCGATATTCGAGATGCCGTTCGGCCCGCCGGTCAACGTGTCCTCGTTGTTCAGAATAATGCGGGTGATCTCGCCGAGCCCCAGGGTGACGATCGCAAAATAGTCGCCGCGCAAACGCAGGATCGGCATGCCGAGCACAACGGCGAATATCGCGGCAACTAATCCGCCCGCGATAAGTCCGAACCAGAACGAAAGCCCGACGGTTGTTGAAAGGATGGCATAGGTATACGCGCCGATTGCGTAGAATGCCACATATCCCAGATTCAGAAGTCCCACCTGCCCCACCACGACGTTCAAACCGAGGGCAAGGACGACGTACATGCCGGTCAGCGTCATGATGTCTCGATAGTAATCATTCAGGAAGAGAGGAAGAACGATCAATAAAACCGCACAGAGCGCGTAGGTCAGTGGAGCGGAAGAGTATCGGGTAATCAGGGGAAAGGATGCAAATGCTTTTGAAAACGTTTCCGTCGCCGCGGTACGGACAGCCGTGACAGCATTGATCCTGAGCATCTTCCCGAGGAGCATGGCAACAACGGCCGCCGCGGTGACCCGTGCCGCGCCGCCTATTCCGGTAAAAGGCAGCGCAAGCAGTCCCACCCAAAGGGGGATCACGAAGATACCGAGATAGTTATGTGCGGTGGTGCGAAGATTAGCCATTCCGAGAAGCGATTATCTCATAAAGCCCGGGGGATTTCAAGGCATTGTTATTCGTCCATAAATGAGACCTCCCCATCCGTGAAAGATGGGGAGGTCCGGTGATCAGCTTATAATTTTCCGCTCTGTTGCAGATCCTCGGAAAAAAGCTTTGCAGCCCCTTTCGCCGCGCAGAAGCTCCCGCACATGGTGCAGGAATCTTCATGTTCGGGCATGCGGCTTTTGCGGATCGCCTTTGCCTCCTCGGGATAGAGAGCAAGATTGAACTGCTTTTCCCAATCGAGGTCCCTGCGCGCCTTGCTCATCTCCTTATCGCGCATTCTCCCCTTTTCGGGATACTTGTTCATATCGCCGATATAGGCGGCGATTTTCGCTGCCTGCACCCCCTGCCGCACATCGTCCTCATTCGGCAGCGCCAGGTGTTCCGCGGGCGTGATATAACAGATCAGATCCGCGCCATAGCGGCTCGCTTGCGCGGCGCCGATGGCCGAGGTGATATGGTCGAACCCCGGCGCCACGTCGGTGGATATGGGACCGAGCATATAGTAGGGAGCGCCGTTGCTCATCCG
>JANONA010000298.1:0-2208 GCA_031420575.1 Nitrospirota bacterium
TTCGTTATCGGGAATCTTCTATCCTTGCCCAGGCCGCGGGCAGTGATCTTGACGCCCGGCGGGGCCTGGCGGCGCTTATACTCGCTCGAATCAACGAGCCGGATCACTTGCTCCACGGTCTTCTTGTCAAAGCCCATCTTGATTATCTCGTTCAGCTCCTTGTCATCCTCCACGTAAGCCTTCAGGATCGGGTCGAGCACGGAGTAGAGGGGGAGCGAATCGCTGTCCTTCTGGTTCTGCCTGAGTTCCGCGGTCGGCGCTTTGGTCATGACCCGCCTCGGGATCACGGTTTTCCCCGAAAGCCTGTTCACGCATCGCGCCACGTCGTAGACGAGGGTCTTGGGCACGTCCTTGATCACGGCAAATCCGCCGGCCATATCGCCGTAGAGCGTGGCGTATCCTACGGACAGTTCGCTCTTGTTGCCCGTGGTGAGCACGAGCCAGCCGAACTTGTTCGAGAGCGCCATGAGGATATTACCCCGTATTCTGGCCTGCAGATTCTCCTCGGTAACTTCGGTCTTTGTTTTTGCGAACACGCCGCGAAGCATTGTCAGATATGATTCAAAGGTCTGCGTGATGGGGATTTCAAGGATCGTGATTCCGAGGTTGCGGGCAAGATCATAGGCGTCCTCGCGGCTCGCCTTTGAGCTGTACTGCGACGGCATGAATACACCCGTCACGTTCTCTTTTCCCATCGCAGCCACGGCAACGGCAGCCACGAGCGACGAATCGATGCCGCCTGAAAGTCCGATAACCGCGGCCTTGAAGCCGTTCTTGCGCATATAATCTCCGGCGCCGAGCACGAGGGCGCGGTACACTTCCTCGCGCGCGGCAAGGGGTTTTTCCGAGCGTCTAACGGGGAGCGGTTTCTTTTTTTCCGCCGCTTTCCCGGAAAGAGAGACGTAGTCCATGAAGTCGCTGAACTGCTCGCGGTCTTCGGGAAAAGGGATCGTCGTCCCGGGGACCTGGATATCCACGGTCAGCAGCTCTTCTTCGAACTGCTTTCCCCTGACGAGCACTTTTCCGTTACGGTCCACGGCCATACTCTGACCGTCAAAGACCAGTTCGTCCTGACCGCCGACGGTATTGGTATAGGAGATAATGACGTCATTCTCTTTCGCCCGCCGGGACAGCATGTTCTGCCGCTCTTTGCCCTTGCCTTTATGATAGGGAGACGCGTTGATGTTCACGATCACCTCCGCGCCCGCCAGGGCCTGGACGCGCGCCGGCCCTTCTTCATACCAGATGTCCTCGCAGATATTCACGCCGACGCCGACGCCCTTGACCATGAAGACGGGATAGCGTCCTCCCGGCTTGAAGTACCGGTATTCATCGAACACGCCGTAGTTGGGCAGGAATACCTTGTGATAGGTATAGATATGCTTTCCATCGGCCAGTATTGCCGCGGCGTTGAAGAGGCGCTTGTGGTTGCTGTCGACAAACCCGACGATTGCCACGAGGCCTTTTGTCGCTCGCCGGATCTCCTTGAGCGTCTCGATATTGTCCTTTACGAACCGGGGCTTCAGGATCAGGTCCTCGGGCGGATAGCCGGTCACGGCAAGCTCGGGCAAAGCGACAATATCGGCGCCGTGCTTTTTCGCGCCGCTGATCGCGTCGATGATCTTGTCCCGGTTGCCGGTAAGGTCGCCGACAATGGGATTGATCTGGGCCATGGTGATACGGATAGTGCGCATGAGACTCCTTATGCAAACAGGAAGATAAGAAGTTGAGAAGTTGGGAAGTTAGGAGTTTTTTATTTTCTCACGTTCTTAACTTCTCAACCTCCCAACTTCATCTGTTTCTTCGCTTCTTCCATCACTTGTTTCAACGGTACCTGCTTCTCCTCCGCTATTCTTCGGCAATCCTCATGCTCCGGGGTTATCGTAAGGACCTCATCGCCCCGCTTGCTTGTTTTTATTCTGATTTTACCATGGATGGTATCAACTTCCTTGATCTCTCGTGAGAGCTTTCTTCTGCCCACTTCCTGAATACGAACACCGATGCTTGTGGTCTCGCGGAAGATCGTGTCCAGCATGACATCGGTCTTCGACGTATCCGTCAGCACCGAGAGCAGGATCGCGGGCCTGCCTTTCTTCATGATGATCGGCGTGAGATACGCGTCCTGCGCGCCCTGCTGCATGAGTTTCTCGATCAGGTAGTCATAAATTTGCGGGTTCATGTCATCAATATTCGTTTCGATGACGATGG
>JANONA010000299.1:0-5364 GCA_031420575.1 Nitrospirota bacterium
TGCAAAGACAGAAAAAGCAACCATCGGTGTGATCGGCGGCAGCGGTTTGTACGAAATGGAGGGACTGACACAAGTGAAGACCGTGAAGGTCTCGACGCCGTTCGGCAGGCCTTCGGATGAATACCGTGTCGGCACGCTGCACGGCAGGCGGGTGGCGTTTCTCCCGAGACACGGTCGCGGCCACCGCATCCTTCCTACGGACATCAACTACCGGGCGAACATCTACGGCATGAAGAAGCTTGGTGTTGAAAGGATCATCTCGGTGAGCGCCGTGGGCAGCATGAAGGAGGAGATAAAGCCCGGCGACATTGTGATCCCCGACCAGTTCTACGATCACACGAAGCACCGCGGGAGCACATTCTTCGGCAACGGCGTTGTGGCGCATGTGGGTATGGCGGACCCGGTCTGCGCCGACCTCGGCGGAATTCTGAGCGAGGCAGGGGTGAAGGTTGGGGCCACGGTGCACCGCGGCGGCGCCTATCTCTGCATGGAGGGCCCGCAGTTCTCGACCCGGGCCGAGTCGCTCACCTACCGGACGTGGAACGTGGAGGTCATCGGCATGACGAACGCCACCGAGGCCAAGCTTGCGCGCGAGGCCGAGCTGTGCTACAGCACCATTGCCCTGGCCACGGACTATGACTGCTGGCATCACAGCGAAGAGGCCGTGACCGTTGAGGCGGTGCTCGCGGTGATGAAGCACAATATCGAAACGTCCAGGGCCATGATTAGCGAGGCGGTGCGCCTTCTGTCCGGGCCACGCGCGTGCGCATGCGGCGAGGCGCTCCGGAACGCGATCATGACGCCGGAGAAACTGATCCCGGCGAAGACGAAGAGGGACCTGGCGTTGATCATCGGAAAGTACGTGAAGGGAAAATGAACTTGCAATAAATCCTCTGGAGGTTTTATAGTGAGCTTGCTTGTCGTCGGTACGGTTGCGCTCGATTCGGTCAAGACCCCTTTCGGAAGCGTCGAGAACGCCCTCGGTGGTTCAGCCACCTATTTTTCAACCTCAGCCAGTTACTTCACCGAGGTCCGGCTCGTGGCCGTGATCGGCGAGGACTTCCCCAGGGAACATACCCGGTTCTTACAGAGTAAAAATATCGACACGCGTGGTCTTGAGGTCCAGAAGGGCGAGACCTTCCGGTGGAAGGGCGAGTATGGTTACGACCTCAATGAGGCGCATACGCTCGCCACGCATCTGAATGTTCTGGCAACCTTCAAACCGCGTATTGTCGAGGACTATAAGAGCTCGGACATCGTGTTTCTGGCGAACGTGGACCCCGAGATACAGCTTGACGTTTTACGGCAGGTCAGGAAACCGAAGCTCGTGGCCTGCGATACCATGAACTACTGGATAGCGAGCAAGCTCGACGCGCTCAAACGAACGCTGAAGGAAGTGGACGTGCTGACCATCAACGAGGCGGAGCTCAGACAGCTTGCCGGCGAGGCAAGCCTGGTTAAGGCGGCGAAGATCGTTCAGGCCATGGGTCCGAAGACGCTTGTGGTCAAACAGGGAAGTTACGGCGTTCTTCTGTTCAGCGGCCACAGCGTGTTCAGCGCCCCCGCATATCCGCTCGAAACCGTGTTCGACCCGACGGGCGCCGGAGACACGTTCGCCGGCGGCTTTCTCGGACATCTGGCGAACACCATGAACTTCTCCGAGGAGAGCATGAGAAAGGCCGTGATCTTCGGCAGCGTTATGGCCTCGCTGAACGTGGAGTCCTTCAGCCTTGACCGGCTCCGAAGCCTGGATTATAAGGAGATCGAAGCCAGGTACCGGGCGTTCAAAAAACTTACGCATTTTGAGGATATATGAAATTTGACGGTCTCGTAAAAAGTCGAAAAACGCACGATTTGTCATTTCGAACGAAGTGAGAAATCCCGGTTTTTCAATCAGTTGAAAGACCTCTCTCTTCGTTCGAGGTGACACCTTCGGACTTTTTACGAGTTCATCAAATTTTGGATTTTGAGCTTATGTTTACGATCGATCCTACAATAACAGCCCTACCGTTGAAGGAAAAGAAATTATCCAAGGCGCTCTTTTCCATGAACAGCCACCAGGTTGCCACCCCGGAGATGGGTCTCGAGGAGGCGCGCAGTTACGTGTTTTTTTTCCACGAGGGGAACAACAGACTATCGGCATATATCGGGCTTCATTTTCCCCATACGGATCGAAAGCTTTTCTATACGCATTCCGCGAATCCATTCCTTGAGCACGAGATGCCGGACGTCGAGGATGAAGCACGCAACTTTGCCGATGGCCTTGGTGCGATGCTGGACGAGATCGATTTTTCGAAAATGTCCGATTTGGAAAAGGACCGCTGGATCGAGGATCAGGGTATCTTCATCCGGAAAAAGCAGTCGGAGGACGCACCGGTCGAGCAGCCCCCCCAGTCCGAGGTCGCCGCAGCCGCTCCCGCTGTGCAGCCCCAGCCGGTAAGCGTGCCTGAACCTCCGGCAGCGTTAGTGCGGCCCGCGCCCCAGCCTTCTCAAGCCGAGCTTCAGGAACAGCCGCAGTCGGCTTCGGTGACGGGGGGTGTTCAGCCCAAGGCGCCGCCTGCCGCGCCAAAGCGCCGTCAGGAACCAGTGCGGAAAGCGATCAGGGAAGGAATCTTAAAAACGCCGGAACAATCGCCGAAGAAAGAAGCTCCATCCCCGACCGGCGTTGTGAGCCGGGACCGGGAAGCGCTTGCTCGTCTTCTTACATCGTTTTGAAAGGGGTATGCAGAGATGAAAACGTTCGCATTGATAATTCTTCTGGCGTTCACGGGATGCGTTACGACCGGGAATACCGTTGATAAGAGTAAGATGGCGGAAGGGTACTACATGAAGGGCCTCTCACACCTTCAGGAAAAGAACTACGAACTGGCTTCCGTTGAATTCCATCGTTCTCTCCAGAATGACGGCTCCTACAAACAGTCCTATTACGGCCTGGGCATCATCAGCGACTATCAGGGAAAATTTGAAGACTCCCGGAAGTTTTACCAGAAAGCGATTGACCAGGACCACGATTTCTCGGAGGCCTATAATGCCCTTGGCGTTGTTTATTCGAAGCAGAGGAAATGGAAAGAGGCGGTCAAGGCTTTTCAGAAGGCCCTTGCCAATAAACTCTATACAACGCCTCACATTCCCTACCTGAATCTCGGCGATCTGTACATGGAGCAGAAGGAGTACGCGCAAGCGGCGGAAGCGTACCGCGAGTCCAAGCGGTTTGTCAATATCGAGTGGACCATTATCAAGCTGGGTACGGCCCTGTTCGAAGCGGGAAAGATACAAGAGGCGATCAGCGAGTTCCAGGAAGGCGTCGGGCTTGCGCCCCGGAATGCGAATATGCGGTACAGCCTGGCACTCGCCTTCCTCAAGGAAGGGAACAAAAAGTCCGCGCTTACGGAGTTCAGGAAAGCGGTTGAACTTGCCCCGAAGAGCGAATTAGCCCGGATGGCGAACGATTATATCAATACACTGAGGTGACACGGATGGGGACGTTGGGACAGTACTTGCGCGGCGCACGGGAGACACGCGGCGTCGATCTGCGTGACGCCGCGCAGCACACCCGTATCAGCATTCATTACCTCAAGGCCCTCGAAGAAGAGGATTTCTCCAGACTGCCCGGCGAGGTTTTCGTAAAAGGTTTTCTGAAGAACTACGGAAAGTTTCTCCGTCTCGATGAATCGGAGGTCATGAAAAAATATGAGGAGCTGAGGCCCCGGCGGTCCGCTCTAAGCACCGTGGCGAACAAGGCGCCCGCTGCCGAAGGCAGCGAACAAAAAGCGTCGCAGTGGAACACGATCGAGCCGTTCATTTTGGGATCGGGGGTCGTGATCGCGCTCATGCTCTTCTTGTTCACGGCCCTGCCCAAGCGGCCCCCGAGGGATACGCATCAAGCAGTGACGCCGCTCACGAGCGGTCAGACGGTTTCAGCCCCGGGACCGGTCACCCAACCGGAAAAACTCTACCTTGAAGTCGTCGCCCTGGAAAACACCTGGCTTCTTCTGCGGACCGATAACAGCCCGCAGAAGAAAGCGCTGCTGACAAAAGGCGAGAGCCTCATCTGGAGCGCCGACGAGCGGTTTCTGCTGAGCTACGGCAGCGCCGGAGCGCTGAAGCTGATGCTGAACAATCAGGAACTGATGGTGAACGAACCCGGCAATGCGGTGGTCAGGGATTTGGTCATTATTGCATCTGGTATTGTGACCAGAAAGAGCCAGCCTGAACCCGCGCTGCCGGCAAGGCCAAAAAAGAAGCCGGTTGCGGAGCCGCCTGTTCATGAGCAACAGCCTCCAGCGGCAGCTTCGCAGGAACAGCAGGCGGCGCCCGCGCTGGTCCCGCCCGCTCCATTGTTCCAGGGACAGCCGGATTAGCATAGACCTCGGACACCGTAGGGCGTTTTACTGAACGCTCATTTTGAAAAAACGCATTGATATAAGAAAGGAACGAATATGATGAAAAAGTATCTCTTGTTAAGCGTGGTTGCGCTCATGGTGGTTGCTTCGCCGGTCATGGCAAAGGAAGGGTTTTACATCGGGGCATTTATTCCGACCACTACGATCTCCGGCAATGCGGGGACAGGGATCGATTCAGGGAATGGATGGGGCTTGCGCGTTGGTAATGGTTTTAGCCGATATTTTGCGATCGAGGGTAACTATTCAACGACTAAGCATGGTTCCGTGGACCTCAAGGGGTTGGCGGTGGACCTCAAGCTGAACTTCCCGCTCACGACCCTCGACAGCGCTCAGATTATGTCCGTGGAACCGTATGCCATTCTCGGCTATGGCTACTACGAATTGGAAAAGCCTACCACGGAGAAAAGCAATGGCATGCAGTACGGGTTTGGTGTTGAGTTATATCTCTTCAGAGAATTATCAGTCAATGTCGGCTGGACCAAATCAGTGGTCTCCTGGGATACACCACCTAAAGCTGATGGAGATATAAAGACCTTCGATATCGGGCTTATCTACCACTTTATTTAATTTCAAATGTTTTGTAACTACTCAGGTCAGTTACTTCGCTTCGTCGCAAGGAGCGCCGGGAATATCGATTTTCCCGTCATCATCAGCGGTCGCGGCGCTTTCGCTTCGCCCGCGCCGTCTGGATGTTCTGATAACCGACACTGGAAAGGGCAATCGCGCTCTTGTTGCGCCAGCGCTCAGCAACCGACCTGAGTAGTTACAATGTTTTACTGAAAGCCGGTTCGCTTAATGCGGGCCGGCTTTTTTCTTTTCTACGAGCAGCGCCCGTTACTGAAATCTTCTCAGTCTCAGTGAGTTTAACACCACGCTCACCGAGCTGAAGGCCATGGCAGCCGAGGCATACATGGGATTCAACAGCCCCGCGGCGCCAAACAGGGGGTAGAGGACGCCGGCC
>JANONA010000300.1:0-1505 GCA_031420575.1 Nitrospirota bacterium
ATTGCAAATCTCCCTTGATTCCGATACAATCCAATTCCTATGGCATATGATACGTTAAGAGATTTTATCGCGGTCCTCGAAAAAAACGGAGAACTCATCAGGATCAAGGCTGAGGTGGACGCCGTCCTTGAGATCGCGGAAATTACCGACCGGGTCTCAAAAGAGAAGGGCGCGGAGAATAAGGCGCTGCTGTTCGAGCGAGTCAAAGGCTCAACCTTCCCGGTCCTGACCAATGCCTTCGGCTCCATGAAGCGAATGTGTCTGGCGCTCGAGGTTGAAAGCCTCGATGATATCGGTCGGCGCATCAAGGAAATTGTCGATCCCGCAAACCTTTTTCCCGGTCCCGGCGCCGGGTTCATGGACAAGCTCGGGATGCTGCCGAAACTTGCGGAACTGGCCAATTTTTTCCCCAAAACCGTCAAAAAGGCCCCCTGTCAGGACGTTGTTCTGATGGGAGACCACGCGGACCTTTCTAAAATTCCCGTGCTTCAGTGCTGGCCCGCGGATGGCGGACGTTTCATCACGCTTCCCATGGTCTGCACGGTCGATCCAATCACGAAAATCACGAACGTCGGCATGTACCGCCTGCAGGTATTCGACCATCAGACCACGGGCATGCACTGGCACAAGCACAAGGACGGCGCCCGGCATTATCAGCAGTATGAGGCTTCCGGAAGACGCATGGAAGTGGCCGTTGCCATCGGCGGCGATCCCGCAATCATTTATGCCTCAACGGCGCCGCTCCCGCCCGCCATCGGCGAGTTTATCTTTGCCGGCTTTCTCAGAAAAAAGCCTCTCGAGGTTGTCCAGTGCAAAACCGTTGACGTGCGCGTTCCGGCGGAGGCGGAGTTTATCCTGGAAGGATTCGTTGACCCTCATGAACGGCGGGTGGAAGGCCCCTTTGGCGACCACACGGGCTACTACTCCGAAGCTGACGAGTACCCGGTGTTCCATATTACCGCCATCACGCACCGGAAAGACGCCATCTATCCGGCCACCCTGGTCGGTCGTCCGCCGCAGGAAGACGCTTATCTCGGCAAGGCAACGGAACGGATATTTCTCCCCCTTCTCCAGATGGTCGCGCCCGATATCCTCGATATGGATTTGCCTGTTGAAGGCGTGTTCCACAATAACGTGATTGTGAAAATAAAGAAACGCTATCCCGGCCACGGCAAGAAGGTGATCAATACGATCTGGGGCACGGGCATGCTCATGCTTTCCAAGTTCGTCATTGTCTGCGACGAGGACGTGAATATCCACGATTACTCCGAAGTTACCTGGAAGGTCATGAACCATGTGGACCCGCGGCGGGACGTGGTGATCATCGACGGGCCGCTCGACATCCTCGATCACTCCTGCCCGCAGATCGGGTTCGGCGGCAAGATGGGAATCGATGCCACGCGGAAAGGACCCGGGGAAGGGTTCACCCGTTCCTGGCCGGATGAAATCAAGATGGACCCGCGGATCCGGCAATTAGTTGAGAGAAGATGGAAAGAATACGGGTT
>JANONA010000301.1:0-2904 GCA_031420575.1 Nitrospirota bacterium
AGAAGAAGAAAACTGATGACCGGAATATTGTCGTAAAATTTTATGCCGCTTTGACAACGGGGGCAATGAGACGGAGGGGTGACGATGGAACCGCCGCGCGGCAGGCGCGCTATGCAGACGTTCAAAAAACTTCCAACAACAAGACCAAAGGCAAAAATAGCAGCGGTGATCATAGGGTTTTTTCTTCCGTCCGGTTTGAAGCGGTCTTGAGCAGTGCCTTCTCGTTCTTGAGCTCCTGGTTCAAGTCTTCGAGCTCCTGTTTCCGGTCTCTCAGCTCAATCATGGCCGCGGCGATGTCCTCGTCAAGGAGCAGTTGCTCAGTCATTTTCGGCATTGCATCACCCAGGGTGAGATTAACCACCCTGCGGCCGATGCCCTGGTACAGTTCATCGATCCGGCCCTGGACCTCGTTGTTCCTGATCCGCAGCCGGACGATGGCGATCTCCGCCCGCACCCGATCGGCAAACAGCACAGCGGCGACAGAGATCCTCTGGCCGCCTCGTTGCATGTTCAGTATCGCTTTTTCCCAAATCGTCATCGTAGCTCCTGTGAGGGGCAAGGATTATCTGAACTCTGAACTCTGAACTCCGTACTCTGAACTCTGAACTCCGTACTCCGTACTCTGACCCCCGACCCCGATTTCCCCTACTGTATCAGAATCCTCTCTAAATATCAACCTGCAGATATCAAACCCCTGCCACTTCCGTTTCAGAATATCCTGTCTACTGTCTACTGACTACTGACTACTGTCTACTGTCTCTCCCCTGCCACTTCCGTTTCAGAAGGTCCTGGAGCCGCGGATAGGTTGCAAGCGTCGGGTCTTGCTGGATCAGGTCAAAGGCTTCTATTCTAGCCTTTTCAAGCAGGTCCGCGTCGCGGATGATGTTTGCCGCGCGCAGATCCGGCAGGCCCGACTGACGCGTGCCGAAGAACTCGCCGGGACCTCGCAGCCGCAGGTCCTCCTCGGCGATCTTGAAGCCGTCGTTCGTGCGCTCAAAGGCCTTCAATCGTTCCCTCGCCTCTTCAGCGAACATCCGCGGCCCCATGAGAATGCAATAGGATTGATGGGCTCCCCTGCCGACCCTTCCCCGAAGCTGATGGAGCTGGGCCAGACCGAAGCGTTCGGGATGTTCGATAACCATGACCGCGGCGTTCGGCACGTCCACGCCGACCTCGATCACCGTGGTCGCGACAAGGATGTGCGTATGGCCGGACTTGAACGATGACATCACCGCCTCTTTCTCATCACCCTTCATCCTGCCGTGCAAAAGCCCGAGCTTCCAGTTCGGGAAAATATCCTTCTGGAGATGGGCCGCCATCTCGGTCGCGGCCTTGAGGTCGCTCTTTTCAGTCTCCTCCACAAGCGGATAGACCACATACACCTGCCGCCCCTTGTTGAGCTCGCTCTCGATGAACCAGTACGCTTCTTTCCGTCTGTTCTCGTAATACAGCCTCGTGATGATCGGACTCCTGCCCGGCGGCATCTCGTCGATCACGGACACATCGAGGTCTCCGTAGACCGTGAGCGCAAGCGTGCGCGGGATCGGCGTGGCGGTCATGACCAGCACATCAGGGTCATATCCCTTGGACGTGAGCGTGGAGCGCTGCATCACGCCGAAACGGTGCTGTTCGTCTATGATCGCGAGTCCCAGGCGATCGAATTTCACGCTCTGCTCGATCAGCGCGTGGGTGCCGATCACGATCCGGGCAGCGCCGGACTCGATCTCGGCAAGCAGCGTCTCCTTCTCCTTCTTCTTCATGCGGCCCGTGAGCGAGCGGACCGTGATGCCCAGCGGCAATGCCATGGCCGAGATGTTTTTGAAGTGCTGGTCGGCAAGTATCTCCGTCGGCGCCATGATACAGACCTGGTATCCGTTCTCCACGGCCAGGAGCGAAGCGATAAGAGCGACCACGGTCTTACCGCAGCCCACATCGCCCTGCACTAACCGGTTCATGGGCCGGTCAGCGGTCATATCTTTTTTGAGCTCAACGATCACTCGTTCCTGAGCATCCGTCAGTTTGTAAGGAAGGTCCTTTCTGAGTTCTGACTCGAGCTTATTGCCCGGCTTGAAGGAGATCCCCTTCTTTTCAGCGATCACGCCGCGCTTCCTGAGCGCAAGCCCGAGTTCCAGCGAGAACAGTTCTTCAAAGCTTAATCTTCTATGAGCCGCGCTTGTGCCGCGGTTCAGGATAGCGATGTCTTTTTCTTTCGTGGGAAAGTGGACTTCGGACACTGCCTCGGACGCGGGCATGAGGGAGTATTTTTTGATAAGGAAATCAGGCAGCGCTTCCTGAATCGAACCTTCGGAGGAGTCGAGGATGGTCTTAAGCATTTTCCGGATCGAGCGGACCGACAGGCCCGACGTGGCACGGTAGATGGGGACAGTCCTGCCTGCATGGATCAATTCATCTGCCCCGTCCTCACCCATGATCTCATATTCTGGGTTGTCGATCTGCGGCATGCCGCTCCGGAAGGGATTGGACTTCACGATCCCTGAGAGAATGACTTTCTGGCCCGGCTTGAAAACCTTTTTCATGAACGCCTGGTTGTACCACGAGCCCACGAGCATACCGCTCCTGTCCGTGATCACGAGTTGAAAGACCTTCACCCATTTTCGTTTTGTCTCGACCACCTCGGCGGAGACCACCTCTCCCATGACGGTCTCGAAGATTCCGTAGGCAAGCCTGCCGATCTTCGTAAGGTTCCCCCGGTCCTCATAACGCCAGGGAAGGTATGAAAGCGCGTCTTCAATCGTCGAGATGCCGAGCTTGTTGAACAACTCGGCCCGCTTCGGGCCGATGCCGGTGCAGTATTGGATGGGAGTATCGAGCCGAAGAAAACCCCTGTCACCCTCCCCGTGCTCCCCTCCCATCGATGGAGGGGGGGGTACCGGTGGAGGATCG
>JANONA010000302.1:0-2760 GCA_031420575.1 Nitrospirota bacterium
TTGAGCCGTCCGGCGAGCGCTTCGGCCTCGCGGACCGAGAGCCCCTTTTTCACGATCATTGCCGCTGCCTGAATCTGATCGCGCACGCGCTCAAGGGACAGGAGCGCCTTGGCGTGGCCCATGCTGATCGCGCCGGCCGCGAGGTCGTGTTTTACTTCTTTGGGAAGGCCGAGGACCCGGAGAAAGTTCGCGATGGTCGATCGTTCTTTGCCGACCCGTTTTGCGAGGTCTTCCTGGGTGAGCTTGAACTCGTCCTGGAGCCGCTTGTACGCCTCGGCCGCCTCGAGCGGGTTCAGGTCCTCGCGCTGGATGTTTTCGATCAGGGCCTGCTCGATGATCTCTCGTTTGGTCGCTTCTTTCACGAGCGCGGGGATGGTCTTGAGTCCCGCGAGCCTCGACGCGCGCCACCGCCGTTCGCCGGCGATAAGGCCGTAGTTCGACCCGATGCGGTGCACAATGACGGGCTGGATCACACCGTGTTCTTTTATCGACGCGGCAAGTTCTTTCAGGCCATCATCGTGAAACGTTTTTCTCGGCTGATATTCGTTCGGCACGATCTTGTCTAATTCGATCTCGTGGATACCGAGGGCCTTGCGCTCCTTGTCGCCGAGCGCGGACAGGTCGGGGATGAGCGCGCCAAGTCCTTTACCGAGCGCCTGCTTTTGCATTGCTGATGACCTCCTTCGCGACCTCCAGGTAGCTTTGGGCGCCACGGGATCGTATGTCGTACAAAAGCACGGGTTTGCCGTGGCTCGGCGCCTCGGAGAGGGCGACGTTCCGGTGGATAACCGTAGTATAAACCTTGTTCCCGAAGTACTTGCGCACTTCCTGCGCCACCTGGTCCGCGAGGTTGTTGCGGCTGTCGTACATGGTGAGGAGCACGCCTTCAATGGCGAGGTCCGGGTTCAGGTCCTGTTTGATGAGTGTAACGGTGTTCATGAGCGCGGTCAGCCCTTCGAGAGCGTAGTACTCGCACTGCACCGGGATAAGCACGCCGTCCGCCGCGGTCAGCGCGTTCACCGTGAGCAGGCCGAGCGACGGAGGGCAGTCGATGAGGATATAGTCGTAATCGTCTCTGAAGTTCGCCAGCGCTTTTTTGAGCACCCGCTCGCGGGCAAACATCTGGATGAGCTCGATCTCGGCGCCCACGAGGTCTATCTTCGCGGGAACCACGTCGAGCCAGGGGAAGTGCGTTGATTTCTTTATCTCCGGGAGCGTTTTCCTGCCCGTGAAGAGATCATAGGCGCTGCCCGTGATCTCGTTCCGGTTGATGCCCATGCCGCTCGTGGAGTTCCCCTGGGGGTCGGAGTCGATGAGCAGCACCTTTTTTTCCGCTGCGGCGAGCGATGCCGCGATATTCACGGCGGTCGTGGTCTTACCCACGCCGCCCTTCTGGTTGGCGACTGCTATGACTCTGCCCATGCTTCTCTTTACCCCTCTGATACGACTATCACAAAACGCTGTTAATTTACCATAGGATGAGGATAAAAGGAAGGAAAAGTTGGAGCCCCGGGGTTTCTATTCCGCATTCCTCATGTTCCACGTGGAACAGGTGCTTTTAGAGCTGTCGCCGGAATGCATAAAAAGGGCGGCGGACTGTGATGTCCGCCGCCCTTCACTGATTGTCTGTTATCCGAGGATGGCTTTCAGGTCCGCGTCAACCGTGGTGATCGGCATGATGTTAAAGTTCTTTACCAGCACATCAAGCACGTTCGGCGTTACAAAAGCCGGGAGTGTCGGGCCGAGGCGGATGTTCTTGATCCCGAGGTGGAACAGGGTCAGGAGGATGGCTACGGCCTTCTGCTCATACCAGGAGAGGATCATTGACAGCGGGAGTTCGTTCACGCCTACATTGAAGGCCTTTGACAGGGCCACGGCGATCTGGACAGCCGAATAGGCGTCGTTGCACTGACCCACATCGAGAAGCCGCGGGATGCCGCCGATATCCCCGAGGTCCTTATCAAAGAAGCGGAACTTTCCGCAGGCCAGTGTGAGGATGACCGTGTCCTTCGGCGCCTTTTCCGCGAACTCGGTGTAGTAGTTCCTGCCGGGCTTTGCGCCATCGCATCCGCCGACAAGGAAGAAGTGCCGGATCTTTTTGTTCTTCACTGCCTCGATGACCTGGCCTGCCACGCCGAGGACCGCGTTCCTTGCGAAGCCGACCATGACTTCCTTGCCAGGGACATCGTGCTCGAAGCCGGGCAGTTCAAGCGCTCTTTTGATCGCCGGAGCGAAGTTGCCGTCGCTGATGTGCGGGATCTCGGGCCAGCCCACGAGGCCGCAGGTGAAGATGTTTGCCTTGTAGTAATCAAGGGGTTTCTGGAGGCAGTTCGTAGTCATGACGATGGCGCCCGGGAATTTCGCGAATTCCTTATGCTGGTTCTGCCAGGCCGTTCCGTAGTGACCGTAAAAGTGAGGATATTTCTTGAGGCCCGGGTAGCCGTGGGTCGGGAGCATTTCGCCGTGAGTGTAGACATTGATCCCCTTGCCCTCGGTCTGCTTCAGGATCATCTCGAGGTCCTTCAGGTCATGACCGGAGACTAATATGGCCTTCCCCTTCTTCATGCCGAGAGGAACTTTCGTCGGCGCCGGGTGGCCGTAGGCGCCGGTATTGCCTGCATCGAGGAGCTCCATGGCCTTGAGATTGACCTCGCCGCACTTCAGCACGAGCGCGACCCAGTCATTCAGGCCGAGATCGGTCTTAGTCGTGGCTGCCAGCGCTTCGTACATGAAGGAGTAGATGGAATCATCCGTTTTGCC
>JANONA010000303.1:0-6392 GCA_031420575.1 Nitrospirota bacterium
GACGTGCATCCAGGCGGTCCAACTCCACGGCGACGAAAGTCCGGAGTTCTGCCAGCGATTCAAAGGCCGCGTGATCAAGGCGTTCCAGGTGAAGGATAAGGAAAGTCTGAAGGCCATGGCGCACTATCGCGTCGGCGCGTTCCTCCTGGACAGCTACAAGGAGGGCATGCGCGGCGGCACGGGGACGACCTTCGACTGGCATCTTGCCGTTGTGGCAAAGACCTTCGGCAAGATCATTCTGGCGGGGGGGCTTACGCCCGAGAACGTGGCGGAGGCCGTGAAGCTTGTTCAGCCCTACGGCGTGGACGTGGCCGGCGGTGTTGAAAAGGAGAATGGGATCAAGGACCATGCAAAGGTCAAAAAGTTCATTACCGAGGTTCGGAGGGCGTCGCGGCCATGAGTACTCCGGATAAAAAAGGACACTTCGGCGTGTACGGCGGAAAGTTTGCTCCTGAAACGCTTATGCCCGCGCTTGCCGAGCTCGAAGCCGCTTATCTTGCCGCGAAGAAGGACAAGGAGTTCCAGGCCGAGCTCGAGTTCTATAACCGGGAGTTCATCGGCAGAGCCACGCCGCTCTATTTTGCGAAGAGACTGACGGAACATCTCGGCGGCGCAAAGATATATCTCAAGCGCGAGGACCTCTGCCATACCGGCGCGCACAAGATCAATAACGCTCTGGCCCAGGTCCTGCTTGCCAGGCGCATGGGCAAGACCCGCATCATCGCCGAGACCGGCGCGGGCCAGCACGGCGTTGCCACGGCCACGGCAGCCGCCATGTTCGGCCTCGATTGCGAAGTATACATGGGCACCGACGACATGGCGCGCCAGTCGCTGAACGTGTTCCGCATGAAGCTTCTCGGCACGATCGTGCGGCCTGTTGATCTCGGCAGTAAGACACTCAAGGACGCCATCAATGAGGCCATGCGTGACTGGATCACGAACGTGGCGAATACGCATTATGTGCTCGGCACGGCTTTCGGTCCGCACCCGTTCCCCATGATGGTGCGGGACTTCCAATCCGTGATCGGCCGCGAGGCGAAAAAGCAGATCATGAAATTCGAGAACAGACTTCCGGACGCGCTCGTGGCCTGTGTAGGCGGCGGATCGAACGCCATAGGGCTTTTTTATGAATTTCTCGAAGATGCATCCGTCAAAATGTACGGGATCGAAGCAGGCGGGCTCGGCATCGAGCGCGGCAAGCATGCGGCGCGGTTTGCCGGCGGCTCCCTCGGCGTGCTCCAGGGCTGCAAAACCTTCGTGCTTCAGGATGAGCAGGGCCAGATCGAGATGACCCATTCCGTATCCGCGGGGCTCGATTATGCGGCTGTGGGCCCCGAACACGCGCTCTACCACGATACGGGCCGTATCGAGTATACTTATGCTATTGATGAAGAAGCCATGGAGGCCTTCGACCTTCTGTCCCGCCTCGAAGGCATCATCCCTGCATTGGAGAGCGCCCACGCCGTGGCGTACTGCCTCAAGCTTGCGCCCACGCTCGGCAGGGACAAGGTAATCATCTGCAACCTCTCGGGCCGCGGGGACAAGGACGTGATGCAGGTGGCGAAGATCAGGGGAGTGGAACTGTAGGAAGCGCGGAGTGGCGAGTGCGGAGCGCGGAATTCGCGCAGCCTGCGCGGCATGTGGAGACGGGTTTGATGCTCGACTATCTTGGCATATTCAGAGAGTTAAATGCGAATAGTATCCGCTATGTCGTAGTCGGCGGCATGGCGGTCAATATGCACGGCGTCCCAAGGATGACCTACGATATCGATCTTCTGCTGGATTTGGAGGACCAGAACGTCGAGCGGTTTATCCGGTTGATCGCGGGATGGGGTTTCAGGCCGAAAGTCCCCGTGGACGTCATGGATTTTGCAAAAAAGGAGAAACGTGAGGAATGGATCCGCGAGAAGAACATGAAAGCCTTCAATCTCACGAATCCTGAATGGGCGATCAGGGAGATAGACATATTGATCAACGCTCCTGTTGATTTTGAAAAAGCGGATAAGGGCAAGAAGGTCGTTATAATAAAAGGGGTGTCTATTCCCGTCGTCGGCATTGACGATCTCATCCAGATGAAGGAAATGACGGATAGACAGCAGGATGCCGCGGATGTCAGGAGCCTGAAGGAGCTTCGTGATGAGTGAGTATCAGCGGAAAAAGGGATTTGATTACTTTGTGGCGAAGGAGACGATCGAGGAATATCGCAGAACGCCACTCGAGTTGAGGCTGCAGTGGCTGTATATGGGGAATCAGCTCAGGATGGGCTATGACGAGAAAACCATTGAGATACAAGATCGATTCCGTGAAGGAAAGATCTGAACCGGCCGCGGGGGCGCGATTCGTGATGCGGGCGGCGAAGATCAAGGGAGTGGAGCAGCGGGAAGCGCGGCGAATGGATCGGATCGTAATGTTGTCAGGGAGACCAGCGACATGCCGGAAATAAGCAGATTCTTCGGTATTATCATAGCTATGTTCTATGACGACCATAATCCGCCGCATTTTCATGCGCGGTATGGAGAATACAAAGCCGCAGTGAGGATTGAAGATTTTGCCGTTCTCGACGGTTATTTGCCGCCGCGAGCGTTGGGGCTTGTCATGGAATGGGCGGAGATCCACAAGGATGAACTCATGGCTGATTGGACGCTGGCACGAGCGAATAAACCCACGCAACAAATCGAGCCGTTAAAGTAAGGAGGCATGTCATGTACGATGTTATTGAAGCAAAACATATCGACGGATATACATTGGAATTGGTATTTGAAAATGGCAGGAAGGGGACGTATGATTTTTCGAATTATGTAAAGAGGGGCGGCGTTTTCGGCGGGTTCTCCGATCCTTCCTACTTTAAAAAATTTTATATCAATAAGGAATTGGGGGCGCTTTGCTGGCCTGATGGTCTGGATGTCGCACCTGAAACGCTTTACCATGCTGTAACGGGTGAACCGTTGCCCTCGTGGATGACAGAGGAAAAACAAGAATTAGTTAAGAGATAGCGTCGTGCGGAAAGAAGGCCGGGCCGGCGCGGCGACAAGGACGTGATGCAGGTGGCGAAGATCGAGGGTGTGGAGTTGTAAAGAGTGCGGATTGCGGGGGTTGGAAGTGAAAAACGACTTAAAATATTTGAACGAAACTGAACAGTTTGCTGTTGATCAGTTTGCCAAATCATTGCGGGCCAAGCTTGGACGAGCTCTTGTAAAAATGGAGCTCTTTGGTTCTAAGATAAAGGGCAATTTCACAGAAAGCTCCGACATCGATATCCTCATTATTGCCCGAGAACGGACTGTTGATGTCATGGAGGCAGTCGCGGACGTTACAGCACACTTAAATATCGAATATAATTTATCGTTATCGCCGGTCGTTTTCAGCGAACAGGAATTCAAAGTGAATGCGGACATGTCCTCGCCTTTTTCTTTAGCTGTTGAGGCGGAAGGGGTCTTGCTGTAATGACAGATGTCGGTAAAAATACTGAGTTGATCAAATACCGCCTGGAAAATGCGCGGGAAAGGCTCAAGGCGGCTGTTGATCTTTTTGAAAAAGGGGATTTCAAGGATTCCGTCAATAGATCGTACTATGCGATATTTTCCGCTGCTCGTGCTTTGCTTGCGACCATGCAACTGGACAGCGGCAAACATTCCGGCGTGATTTCTCTCTTTAATCAGCATTTTGTAAAGCCGGGAACGATATCCAAAGAAGCGAGCAAGTTGATAGAAAAAGCAAAGCTTTACCGGGAACAAGCGGATTATGCCGATTTTTTTGTTGTTACAAAAGAAGAAACTGAGGTCCAAATTCAGTCAGCGAGAAAATTCATCGGTGAAATCGAAGAAGTTGTGAGGCGACAATAGGGTCGGGACCGTGAACCTTATCAGAAAAGATGGTAATAAAATCGTAGGGATAACGATTTTGAATGCGAGTGATAGGTAAAGGTTCTTCAGTCGCGGCGACAGGGACGTGATGCATTTGGCGAAGATCAAGAGTGTGGAGTTGTAACGAATGCGGAATTACGGAGGCAGGCGATGACTGGGAAAGAGTTCATAATGAAGGCGCAATGCACTGTAGGTATCAACGTTATAGTTTTCCGCAAAGGGTTTGGCAGTTGCTTTGTTATAACTGATTTATGGGAGGCGGAATTATGACAATCAATCAGGCGGTTATTAAGAAAATTGTAGATTTGGCAAAACAGTATGGCGCTACACGTCTGATTTTATTTGGCAGCGCACTGGAAAGGCCGGAGGATGCAAGGGATATTGATATTGCATGTGATGGCATTCAGGGATGGAAGTTGTATGAGATGGCTGCAAGGCTTGAAGAAGAGTTGGCTGCGCCTCTGGATATCGTACCACTGAGCCCGCCGACTAATTTCACAAGATTGATAGAGGCGAAGGGCAAGTCCTTATTATGAAACATGAAGAACTTCGTAAAGAAATAGATATTGAATTGGAATTGCTTGAATCCACGCTAAAGGAGCTTGCGGCTTTGCGGAACGATGTGGATGAGAGGGAGCCGACTGTTCGTGAAAAGACAGCTGCCGGGGCTTTTATGGCCCAATTTTACGGAGGCATAGAAAACATCCTGAAAAGAATATGCCATTTCCATGGCATTGCTGTTCCTGTTGGCGATACATGGCATATTGACCTCTTTAAACATTTTTGCAAGTTAGGTTATGACCCTCTGCCGATGTTATTTGATGAATCATTGGCAACTAAGCTTGCGCCATTTCGTAAATTCAGGCATGTTGTTTATCACGGTTATGGATTTCAATTAGATTGGAGCCGGGTGAAGGAAGGGATAGAATCTGTAGAGGATGTATACCTGCGGTTTAAAACAAGGCTTTTGGAATATTTGCAAACACTGTAATTTAACGAGGAGGCGGGATGAAAATATTAAGTGATTCAAAGGTTTTAATTTCTTTAATCAGTGCAATCTTTATCCTGCTTGTGGGCATGGCGATGACAGGCTGCGTGAATGCCCCGCCGCGGATTGACCCCTTTGCAGATTTAACCTCATCTACTTCAACCTATAAAGATTTAACTCTGGGATTAGTTCTGTCAAAAAATACCAAAAATGCCTCTCAATATGCACAACAGTTTGATCGAACCAGAAACATATTGAATCCCGGAATGGGCGAAGGATCTGCAGGACAGAAAGTATTCGAAGATATTGCATCGCTTTTCAGGAAGAATTTTAAGGCAGTTGTCAAATTCGAAAAGGTAGAGGATGCTAAAAAGAATAACGCTGACTTGGTGGCAGTGCTGGATGTTTACACTCATCTTCCAAATTCCAACTTCGAAGATGCCAATATCGATGTAAGCGTGATTCTATTAACAGCCGACAACAAACAAATAGACATGCTACGCGCCGAGGGCATCGGATCCGGTGTTATTTCTCCGTTTTCTACTCCAGCGATCACTGTCGAAAAAGCATCTCGCGACGTTGTCAAGAAACTAGAATCGGCTCTCAACGGTTCGGCAAAATTGGTTGAATTCAGTGAACAGCACCGTAATTCAGGCATAGCTGTCGCCGCAAATAACTCTCCATCTTCTAAATCTCCAATCCTCAAATCCGATGTTGACGAACTTCCTGCAATTAAGGCAAAACCAAACAAAAATGCCTATGCCATTGTCATCGGTATCGAGCAATATCGGCAGAAACTTCCGAAGGTAGACTTTGCCACGCAGGATGCCAAATTGGTGACTGAATATCTTACGAAGGTTTTGGGTTTTAGTGAAGAGAATGTTATAACATTGTTAAACGACCACGCATCGAACGTTGACATGGCAAAATATTTTGAAAAGTGGCTGCCGAATAATGTGGAGAAAGACAGTACGGTTTTTGTCTACTATTCCGGCCACGGCGCGCCGGACCCGAAGACCGGCAGCGCCTATCTTGTGCCTTATGACGGCGACCCATCCTTCATTGACCAGACAGGATACTCTCTGAAGAGAATGTACGATGCTCTCGGGAAATTGCCTGCAAAGGAAATCATCGTTGCCCTCGATTCTTGTTTCTCCGGCGCAGGCGGCAGATCGGTGATCGCCAAAGGATCGCGGCCGCTGGTGATGAATCTTCAGAGCAATGTAGTGCTGCCGAAGAATATGACTATTCTGTCCGCATCCGCCGGCGACCAGACGAGTTCTACCTATGATGAAAAGGGGCACGGTTTGTTCACGTATTTTATGCTCAAGGGCATCAGGAACGAGGATGTTGTGCGGGCAGATGGTTCGATCAAACTCGACGACTTGTACAGCTACCTCAAACCGCAGGTGGAGCGCATCGCCCGGAAGCAGTACAACAACGAGCAGACGCCGCAGTTGATTGAAGGGAAGAGGTAATCCGGCCATGAAGCACGTTACGAAAAAGCTTTTGGCTGCCATTATCTTATTGGTGGTTGCTTC
>JANONA010000304.1:0-2404 GCA_031420575.1 Nitrospirota bacterium
CCGGGCGGAGAAGATCGGTTTTGTCTTCCAGTTCTTCAATCTCCTTCAAAGCCTCACTGCCGCGGAGAACGTGGAAATTGCCATGATGCTGGCGGGCCTTCCGGAAAAGGAGCAGGGAGCGAAAGCCCTGCGGCTTCTGGAACTGGTCGGCCTTCCGGACAAGGCCGGAGCAAAGCCCGGACAGCTCTCCGGCGGTCAGCAGCAGCGCGTTGCCGTTGCGCGGGCGCTTGCGAACGATCCGGACATCCTGCTGTTAGACGAACCCACGGGGAATCTCGATTCCGCGGCGGAGGCCGGGGTCATGGAAATTTTGTCGTCCTTGCACCGTCAGGGAAAGACCGTGGTCATCGTGACGCACAACGACGATATCGCTCGTAAAGCGGAACGGGTCATCAGCATCAGGGACGGACAGGCGTCTCGGTAAACAATATTGACATTGATTTGACAAATTGTACGATTTGGCGTAACCTATTGACATGATTAAACGAACAATGCACAGCACGTTGCTTCGTCTTGCAAAAGGATTTCCAATCATTGCTATTACCGGCCCTCGCCAGTCAGGCAAAACCACGCTTGCCAGGGCGGCCTTTCCCGATAAACCATACGTTTCGCTGGAAGATCCTGATATTCGAGCACTTGCGGAAACCGACCCACGCAGACTGCTTTCAACCTATTCAGAAGGTGCGATTCTGGATGAGATACAACGTGCGCCTCAACTTTTTTCATATCTGCAGACCCAGGTAGATGCAAACCTTCGCCCCGGTATGTTCATTCTGACCGGGTCGCAGCAATTCGGTTTGCTATCCGGTATATCCCAATCCTTGGCCGGGCGTGTCGGCATGGTGCAACTTCTCCCGTTTTCGATCCCAGAACTGCATAGCGCCGGCGTCCTGCTTGATAACCTCGATGAACTGTTGTATCGAGGCTGTTATCCTCCGCTTTATGATCGTGATCTTTCTCCGGGTGACTGGTATGCGGCGTACATGGCCACCTACGTTGAGCGGGACGTACGACGCCTCATCAACGTGCGCGACCTTTCCTCTTTTCAGCGCTTCCTGAAGATGTGCGCGGCCCGCACCGGACAACTGCTGAACCTTTCATCGCTCGCCGCGGATTGCGGCATCTCCCATAACACGGCTACAGCCTGGATATCAGTGCTTGAAGCAAGCTACATCGTCCATCTTCTCCATCCCCATTACCGCAATTTCAATAAGCGGCTTGTAAAAATGCCCAAGCTATTCTTCTGCGATGCGGGACTGGCTGCATGGCTTCTGGGGCTCCGGAAGCCGGAAGAAGTCGCGTTTCATGCGCTGCGTGGCAATCTATTCGAGACACTGATAGTATCCGAATTGCTGAAACAATGTTTCAATGAAGGACGACCGTCGAACCTCTTCTTCTGGCGGGACAGCAAGGGGCTGGAGATTGACCTGCTGCTTGAAAACGGAGACGATTTAACACCCATCGAAATCAAATCAGGAGCCACCATTTCTCCGGATTTTACAGATAGCCTGAAGAAATGGTCCGCTCTCTCCGGCAACCAACCCCATACCTCATGGCTTGTCTATGGCGGCGCCAGGGAACTTTCGAGCGGCACAACCCGGATCATCCCATGGAATAGGATTCCCGAGGATTTCCGTTCAGAGCGCTCTTTGTGATAGTCGGAACAGAGGGCGCGTGGAGCGTTACTGTTCCTCGAGCATAGTCTTTTATCAGATTTTGGGCCTCCTCGCGACCCTCTTCATCGGGAAGGTAAGCTTTCAGCAGGACGCCGGAGTCAACGACAAGCGACATCATGGTTTTCTCTCTTCGAGTTCCTTCTTCGAGGTCGCGTACACATCCGCCGCCTTAATGCCGGCATCCTTCATGGATGCGGAGAGTTCGAGCATCTTGAGGTAGGTTCTCAATTTTTTGTAATCCAGGTATTCCTTGTAAGACAAAAGGGCCGCAACCGGATGACCTCGTTTTGTTATGATGATTTCTTCCCGCGTCAATGCAGATTCTTTGACGATGGCGGTAAATCCCTTTTTCCCTTCTGATATGGTTATTGTTTTTGTTGTCATATGAGGCTCTTGCAAAAGTGTTGGTGGTTCGACAAGCTCACCACGAACGGCAAAAAAGCAATGATTTCAATCCTACACAGGTAACTCAGTCGTTTGGGGCAATAAGAATCATCTGGACCCGGAAATCCTTTTGTAATCACCGATCCACTTTATGCAGTCAACATTCCCTTTTAATGCGTTGAAGAACTGTTGATCCGCGGTATACAGTGAACAATGTTCCTGCTTGGCCAGTGCAAGGTAGGAACAATCATAAACCGACCGTTTATAGCTTCCGGCGAGCGTAAACGTATTTTCAACCAGGTTGTCAAAGCTGATTCGCTTTATGCCCAATGACAGCAAATCCT
>JANONA010000305.1:0-2747 GCA_031420575.1 Nitrospirota bacterium
TCAAAAGAAAAGTCCATCTATAAACGGATGGACTTTGCAATCCTGCGCGCTCATCGATCGCGGCGTGAGCGCAAGAGCAGTCAACGGGTATTACTTTCGTTTCGACCGTTCGCGGGAGAACAAGCCCGGAGAGGTGAGCTCCAGCTCGCGTCTTCGCTTGAGCATTTCCTGCATCTCCGGCGACGAGACCCCGCGTCGGGACCCTTCCGGGTAGCCGTAAAGCTTCCAGAATTCCTCATCCACGAGCATCCAATCCTCGTCGATCACATCGGAGACGCCGTCACGCGGCATGGTGATGTAGTTCGACCGCGCGATCGTCAGAAACCTTCCTCCCGGAGAGCTCAGCCCCAGGTCCGCGCAAAAGGAATGGGTCGGCCGGCCAAAATCGAAATACCAGCTCCCAGCCCCTTCCACCACCTCCTGATCGAAGTACCCGATGGCGTTCCGGCCGTCGAACTGCACGCCCGTGATATCGTAAACCCGCACGACAAGCTTGCTGTCCCAGCCGAGCCACGCCTTCTCCCGTTCGATCCGCGCCGGCGTCGCTTCCCAGTAGGCATAGGCTACAAAAGGGTCCCGCGACAGGAGGGATATCTTCTCCTCGTTATATCCCCGCGGCAGTTCCCGGGAGGCAACCGCGGGCGTTTGCGGCAACGGCCCGGTATAGTACTTGGACTCCGCCACCCGCTCCTGCGCCATGAGCGGTTCCTCGGTTCCGGGAGGCAGCTTCCATTCCCGGACCGGGGTGGTCTTCGGCAACAACGTCCCGGCGGGAACATGCTTCTTCGCAACCGGTTTCCGCGTGGCCGCGCTCTTCCCGGGCTTCACGGTTTTCCTTGTCAATGGTTTTGCGGCAACCGATTTTTTTGTCGCCGATTTTACCGAGGCGGCAACCTTCCTGGCCGTCTTTTTTACGGAGGCAACAGCTCGCTTCGCCGCGGGTTTCACGGCCTTGGCAACGGCAGTGAGCGCATCAATAATATCAGACTTTTTTCCACCCGCGGATAGGGACACTTTTTTCTTTTTGGCCAGGGCTTTGAGCTCAGCCACGGTCATTGCCGTTAGTTCTGTTTTTTTCATCTCAACCCCCTTCCGAAAAAGTGATTTTGCGCGTCATTACTCATTGTTTAACTATAACATAACCGGCGGCATTGTCAAACGGAATCTCGCCAAGGCATTAACCGATCTTTTGACAAATGACTCAAAAAATCTTATACTGCGAACCATGAAAATACGTGTCGTCATAACCGGCCTGGGGATGGTCACCCCGCTCGGCAATAGCGCGGAAACAACGTGGAAGTCACTCGTGAGCGGCGCATCCGGCATCGAGCGGATAACCAGGTTTGACGCAACAACCTTCACCTGCCGCATCGCCGGAGAGCTCAAGGGGTTCGACCCGCTCGCGTACATGACCGCGAAAGAGGCGCACCGGACCGACCCGTTCATTCACTATGCGCTTGCCGCGGCCATGATGGCCGTAGAGGACGCCCGACTTTCTCTTACTCCGAACTCAAAACTCCGAACCGGGGTCCTCGTCGGCTCCGGCCGCGGCGGGGTGATGACGACCGAAAAGAACATGGCCGCCTTGCTTGCCAAAGGCCCGAAGGCGGTCTCTCCCTTCTATACGCCCATGTCGCTCGTGAACATGGCTTCGGGATATATTTCGATGAAGCTCGGCGCGCAAGGCCCCTGTCTCAATGTCTCGACCGCCTGCGCCACGGGCGCCCACGCACTGGGCGAGGCCATGAGGATCCTCCAGCGCGGCGATGCCGACGTCATGATCGCCGGCGGGACAGAAGCCGCGCTCACGCCGCTCATCCTTGCCGGCTTCTGCCAGGCAAAGGCGGTGTCGCTGCGCAACAACGATCCGGAAAAAGCCAGCAAGCCCTTTGATAAGCTCCGGGACGGGTTCGTGCTTGCTGAAGGGGCCGGGGTGCTTGTTCTCGAAGAACTGGGCCATGCGGAAAAACGGGGCGCGCGGATCTACGCGGAACTTGCGGGCTACGGCCTGTCATCCGATGCGTATCACTACACACGGCCTGATCCCGAGGGAAATGGTTCCAGCCGCGCCATGTCGCTTGCGCTCGCTGATGCGGGAATGAGACCGGAGGAAATCGATTATATCAATGCCCACGGGACCTCAACGCTGGCGAACGACAAGATAGAGACAACGGCCATAAAAAAAACCTTTGGGGCGCATGCGCGGAATCTTGCCGTGAGTTCGTCCAAATCCATGCTCGGCCACATGCTCGGCGCCGCGGGCGCGGTAGAGGCGGCAATCACCGCCCTCTCGTTGTTCGAAGGCGTTATCCCACCCACGATCAATTACGAAACCCCTGACCCCGAGTGCGACCTGGACTATGTGCCGAACAAGGCGAGAACACAGCCGATCAAGGCCGCCCTTTCCAATTCCCTCGGCTTCGGCGGGACCAATGGCGCGCTGGTTTTCAAAAAAAATCTGAAGCAGGACAAGTATTAGACAGGCAAAAGATGAGGAAAATTCTACTGATCGATGATGATGCGGCCTTTCTCAAGCTGCTCGAGGAATACGTTGCGGAACGCTATCCCGGCCTCCATGTCCTGACCTGTAACGATCCGATCAAATGCCTCGTCTCCATCACCGAGGACCTCGATCTCCTGCTGATCGATCTGGAAATGCCCGGCCTGGACGGCTCCAAGGTCCTCTCCTACGCCGTCTCCAGGGGAGTGAGCAAAAACCGGATCATCATCCTTTCGGGACACGACGC
>JANONA010000306.1:0-3996 GCA_031420575.1 Nitrospirota bacterium
ATGGGCGTCATTAAGCCACATAACTTCCAGGATTCACCGCCGACGCGGAGAAAACCTTTACTCTTGCTTACCACGGAAAAGGCCACGGAATATCACGGAAAAATCAAACGACTTTTCTTATAAATTCAAAAGCATCTCCACCGAAATTAAACAAAAGGCCTACCCTTAATTTGGTTGTCTTGAGATAATTTATCAGTTGTGCTTCGTCCTGCCTGGTTATTTTCTTTATCGCCTTGTTTTCAAGAAGGATTTTGTTTTCCACTAAGAGATCAGCACGAAACCTGCGTTCAAAAATAACATTCTTATAATGGACGTCTATCTCCTGTTGCCTTTGATAGGCTATCTTCATTGAATTGAGTTCATAACATAAAGCATCTTCATAAACCGATTCCAAATAACCTGGTCCAAGTTCTTTATGTACTTCCCGACCCGCTCCAATAATTTTATACGTCAGCTCTTCATATAACAAGTTACTCATTATCGCATCCGTGATATTCCGTGGCCTTTTCCGTGGTAAATGCCTGATTTTTTACTTTATCCATCATTGGTTACCTCAATGTAAATTACCCACAGCATCTTGCCATGAACGCTTTATTTTCCCCGATTCAAGCACGCCGTCCCTTTGTTTAAAGTCTTCTTGAATTCCTCAATAGAGCGCCGTTTCTCATCTTCGCTCCATCCGAGTTCCTTACCCGCGATGTCGGCGATCTTTTCTATCCGCCTTATGCCGCGCGAAGCGGTGATGCCGAGATGCATTCTGCGGAGGACAATATCCGACACTGTTTTTGCGCCCTCTTCCCGAACACTATATACGACCTGAGCGTAAAAATCCATGCTCTCCGGCGAAATCGTCTCACCCAACGCAGGATCCATTTTCGCAAGTTCCAGCACCCGCTCCGCCCGTGACCCATAAAAACCGATGAGGTGGCGTACGAGCTCCGGTTGGGCCTTATAACGCGCCGATATCTCCGGAATGGCTTCGTTCAAATAATCCTCATATCTCATAGGCAGACCGCCGGGAAGGGGCTTCTTGTCTGTAAGACATTTGCTCCTGACGCCGATGACCCCGCATGCCGCGTCCACCGCGTCCTTTGCCATGTTTCGATAGGTGGTGAGCTTGCCGCCGGCGATGGTGATGATCCTGCCGGCTTTCCCTTCCTTAATGACCCGGTGCTTGCGCGAAATCCCGGACTCGTTCGTACCGGAGAATGCGAGCGGCCGTATCCCCGCATAGGTGTAGAGGATCGCCGCGCGGGTGATGTTCAAGCCCGGCAGTATACGCCTGCTCTCCGTGAGCAGGTAATCCACGTCATCCTGGTCCGCATGCACCTCGTCGAGGTCGCCGTTGTATTTCGTGTCCGTGGTGCCGATGAGCGAGTACGCGCCGAGCGGGATGATGAAAAACATCCTTCCGTCACGAGAGGTGACGAACAACGCCTGGTCCGAGAGCTTCGGCAGCACGAGATGAATCCCCTTCGTCGGATAGATGATATTCCGGTGATCGATGTTGCCCGCATGCCTTACCGTATCGATCCAGGGCCCCGCGGCATTGATGAGAACTTTGGCGCGGAACGTAAAGGCTGTTCCCGTGAGCGCGTCCCTTGCCGTGACTACGACACCGCCGGTCGTCTCCTCGATCTTCCCGGCCTTGACATAGTTCAGGAGCGTGGCCCCCGCCTCGCGGGCCGAGATGACATTCTCGATCACTAAGCGTTCAGGCATCATGATCTGGTGGTCGTAGAACAGGACGCTGCCTTTGAGTCCTTCCTTGTTCAGCCGAGGCTCGAACCCGAGGGTCTTCTCCGTGCTGGAGGTGAAATAGCGCGGGATATCCTTTTCATGCGACAGGAGATCATAGAAATGAATACCGACTGACATCACCGCCCGCCCGTGCGGGTCGCCTTTGTAGATGGGGATCAATATCGGCAGGGGATGGATGAGGTACGGGACCTGTTTGCGGAGAATAGCGCGCTCCCTGAGCGACTCGGCCACCAGGTCCACCTCAAAATTGGCAAGGTACCGGAGGCCGCCGTGGATCAGGCGCGTGGACTTCGAGGTGACGCCTGACGCAAAATCGCCTTTTTCGAGCAAAAGGCACGACAGTCCCCGGAACGCCGCATCCCGCGCCACACCCGCGCCGGTGATGCCGCCGCCGATGACGATGAGGTCGAATATCCGTTCATGCTGTAGTTGCGCGCTCCCGAGCAATCCGTTCTCCTGTTGTTAAGTCGTTTTATTCCGCAATCCGCAATTGCTCTTTTAAAACTCCCGGTTTATTGGTATATATCCCGTCCACACCCCAGGAGATGAACTTCCGCATCTCGTCCTCTTCATCAACGGTCCAGACATACACAGCGACGCCCTGCTCATGGCAGGCGGCAATAAGCTTTTCGCTCACCGTCTTTTTCCGCAGGCTGATGACCGTATAGCCGCGTTTCTTGTAAGACGGGACATCCGGCACGGTGAAGACGTCGAAGATCACGGAAGTCCGCATGGTACGCATGGCCCGGCGGACGGCAAGGACCTCTTCCTCCTTGAATGACGATATTAAAACATACCCATCGTAATCGGACGAGGCAAAGTACTCCGCTGTCAACAGTCCCGCGCCGGCGCTCTTGAGCTCAAGGTTGAGCCCTGCCGAGCCCGCGACGACCTTGATCACGTCGGTAAGGGTCGGAATGGGTTCGCCGTTTTTGAGCCTTATTGTTCCGATCGTATCGGACGTTGCCCGTTCGATGTCGATATTCTTATCGGCTGTCCTGCCGGTCATTCTGTCGTGCATCACGTAGAGGACATTGTCTCTGCTTCCGCGAATGTCAAGCTCAATCATGTCCACCGGCAGGGATAAAGCGCGGCGTATGGATGCAAGGGAATTTTCAAGCGCGTTCGATGAATCTCCGCGATGGGCGATCACGAGGGGGGGTTGCACGATCTACTGCCTCCTGTCTACTATCTACTGCCTACTATCTACTGCCTCTGTCTTCTGTCTCCTGTCTCCTGTCTACTATCTACTATCTACTGCCTCTGTCTCCTGTCTCCTGTCTCCTACCTCCCCGTCATCTTTTCCCTGATCTTGTCCCTGATCGTCCGGATATGGTCGACAAGTCCCTTGCGCGAAACACCCGCGCGGTGAATGACCGTTCGGACGGTAATGAGCTTTTCGAGCGCCGCCGTCTCGCCCTGCCTGAACAGTTCCTTCGGGTTGCTGAAATCAGCCCAGTGCGTACCGCCCACCGCGGGGTGGATGACAACGTCCGCGTCCCTGACCAAGAGCTCGTTCAAATAGATCCGCGTCACCGCGTCCGCGCGGAGGACAATATCAAGACCGGACTTTTCCTCAAAGAGCGCAACGTCGCTCGATACGTCCACGGCAATGACAATGTCCGCCCCCATATCCCGGGCGCAGATCACCGGCACACGCTCCACCCATCCGCCGTCCACGAGCAACATGCCGTTGTCCCTGACCGGCGGGAAGATCCCGGGCAGGGCGCAGCTTGCGCTGACCGCGGTGCGGAGCCGGCCGCTTGTGTACATGACGCGCTTGCCGTTCCGGATGTCCGTGGCCACGCAGGCAAAGGGGATCTTCGTCTCTTCGATGGCAACGTCAGGCATGAGCGGATAGATAAGGTCCTGGTATTCTTTTTCAGCGATAAAAGCGGACTGCGTTGCCGTAACGCCCCAGAAATATCCCTTGCGGATCAGGGTCGCCATGTCGCTGAAAAAACCATGGTTGTGGTTGTTCGGCTGTTCGAGCTTTCGGATGAACTCGAGACGCGTTCTGCGTGAAGCGAAACTGTGGAGGAACTGTTCCACCCGCCCCATCCAGTAGGAGGCGTCGGGCCTTGTGGCATAGAGCCCCCCCATCATGGCGCCGAGGCTGGTGCCGGCGATCATATGAATAGGGACCTTGGCGTCTTCAAAGACTTTGAGCACGCCGAGGTGGGCGAGTCCCCTCGCCGCCCCTCCGCCCAGGGCAAGACAAATTTTCGGTTCCAT
>JANONA010000307.1:0-3094 GCA_031420575.1 Nitrospirota bacterium
CGCACTCAAAAGGTGACTGCTACAAGTCTTATAATTTTTCAAAATCAAACTCACGAGAACACGGAGAATAAAAGGGTTTTCAAGGTTTTTATACTCAAGATTTATCTCTGTGGCCTCTGTGGTTTGCAGTTTTTAGGTATAATTTTTGTTTACACATTCTCCGCTCCATGCTATAGTATTTCGATCTTATTGAGTTGAACGGAGGATGTTCTCATCGTGCAAAAATACCTTGCGGCCATCGGGGCGTGGGCGTTCCTGCTCCTGTCTGTTTTTGCGAATTCCAGTGCGGCGGATGATACGAAAGTGACCCTGATCGAAGTCCAGGGAAACAAGCGGATTGAGACGTCAACGATTCTTGCGAAGATCAAGACGAAGGAAGGCGATATCTTTTCACCGTCGTTGATCAGGGACGATATCAAGGCGCTGTACCAGCTTGGGCATTTTGAGGACGTTCAGGTAAATACCGAGGGTTTTGAGAACGGGCTCAAGGTTATTTTCTCCGTCAAGGAAAAGCCGCTCATCCGGGAAATTACCTTTGAGGGCAACGATGAATTGACGACGGAAAAGCTGAAGGAAGGCTTGACGCTGCTTCCCAGGACCGCCTTTAACGCGCAACTCATCAATGACAACGCCGAGAAGATACGGCTCACGTACCAGGACGCGGGGTTTTATGACGCTGTCGTGGTTCCCGTGGTCACCGAACTTCGCGGCGGCGACCGGAACGTTGTCTATTCCATCGAAGAGGGGAAAAAGGTAAGCTTGGAGGACATCGTTATTCTCGGCAATAAAGCCCTTTCATCGAAGGAGCTCAAGGCTTCCCTCAGGAACCAGGAGCGCTGGTTCTTTTCCTTTCTCGGGCGCAGCGGAGCGCTGAGAATGGAAGAACTCAAGGAAGACATCGAGCTCATCAGGAACCTCTACTACAACAAAGGCTACATCCAGGTACAGGTGGACGAACCGGTCATCGAGCCGAAGAGCCATACTTTTCGTGAATGCTATTTCTGGGGTCCTCCGAAAACCTTTATCAGAAAAAGCGAGCTTGTCATACACATCAATATCAAAGAGGGCGACCAGTTCCGGGTTGGTTCCGTAACCTTCAAGGGGAACGCGCTTATCTCCGAGGAAGAACTGGCAAAAGAGGTAAAACTGACAAAAGGCGATATCTTCAACAGGGAGATGCTTCGGCAGGACGTAAGCAGGATCATGGACCGCTACGATCGCATCGCGCGGCCCTTCGCAAATGTCAGCCCGCAGTTCAATATAGATTCGGATAAGAAAACCGTTGCCGTCCACATTGAGATACAGGAAGGCGGCGAGGTGCGAATCGGGAGGATCGACATCACGGGCAACAGCAAGACCCGCGATAAGGTGATCAGGCGAGAAATGCGGCTCGACGAGGGAGACCTCTATAGCAAAAAAGCGCTCAAAAGAAGCTACGAACGGATCAACAACCTCAATTTTTTCGAGACCGTCGAACTTGTCCCGGAACGCCGGCAACAGGAGCCGATCATGGACTTCAAGGTGAGGGTGAAAGAAAAACTCACCGGCACCATGAGCGTCGGCGGCGGCTACAGCTCAGTGGACAAACTGATAGGCATTGCGGAGATTTCCCAGGGGAATCTTGGTGGCCGCGGCCAACTGCTTAAGTTCAAGACCCAGTGGGGCGGCACACGCAGGCTTTTTGTGCTCAGTTTTATGGAGCCCTATCTCTTTGACGAACAGGTGTGGGGCAAGGTCGATTTGTATAACCAGACGCAGGATTTCGGCGGCTATGATCTCAAGACAAACGGTTTTGCTCTCGCCGCGGGTAAAAGTTTCGGTGAATATGTCTCGACCTCGCTCAGATACAGCTCCGACACCTCATTGGTATCGGGCATAACAACGACACCGTCATACGCTCTCCAGACGCAGCTCACGAACTACGGCGATCAAATCAGCACGAATGCGCTCACCTGGAGCATTGCCCGGGATTCGCGGGACTACTTCCTCGATCCGAAAACCGGGTCTAAGAACAGCGTCTTTGTGCAATATGCGGGCGGCCCGCTCGGCGGAGACCCGAATTTTGTAAAGACTGTCGGCGATTCAGCATGGTATTTCCCACTGTTCTGGGATACCGTCTTTATGGCGCGCGGCAGGTTCGGGTACGTCGAATCCCTTATTGACAAGCCCGTTCCCCTGGGAGAGCGTTTCTTCGTCGGCGGCCCTACCTCCATCCGCGGCTTTAAATACGGATCCGTCGGTCCTCTGGACGAGTATTCGAACCGTTTGGGCGGAAACAGGCAACTGATCTTCAACATCGAATACACTTTCCCGATCGTTCCCGCCGCGCGGCTCAAAGGTGTGCTGTTCTATGATATCGGGAAGGCCTTCGACGACAACGAAACCGTGAAGTTTTCCGAGCTGCGGCAGACCAGGGGATGGGGATTCTGGTGGCTTTCTCCTATCGGACCGCTCAGGTTTGAATGGGGGCACATCGTTAATAAGAAGCCTGAAGACCAGGCAAACAAGTTCGAATTTTCCATCGGCACGTTGTTTTAGGATTGGCCGGGGTTTTAGGATGGGCCGGGCCTGAAACGTCGGCTCGCCGTGAGCACTCTATTACTACTCTTTCGAGGAGGTACACAATGAAAAGAATCGTACTGTTGTGCGCAGCCATGTTGCTGCTGAGCGCGACCGCCATGGCCGCGGGCGGGAAAATAGCCTATGTCGATACCCAGACGGTGTTTGATAAAACCAAGCTGGGGAAAAAATATCAAGGCGTTGTGCGGGAGTACTATGAAAGCCGCAAGAAGATCCTTGACCTGGATGCAGAGGAAATACAGAAACTCCAGGAAGACTACGATAAGCAGAAACAGGCCAAGCTGCTGAACGAGAAGGCGCAGAAGGAAAAAGAAGAGACCCTGAGCCGCAAGATCAATGAGTTCCAGAAGAAGCGTGATGAGTTCAGCAACGAGATCGGGAGGAAGAACGAGGAATTGTCAAACGAATTCAACCAGCAGATGATGCTCGTGCTGAAAGCTCTCGCCAAGCGGGAAAAGTACTCCTTAGTTTTGAACAAGACCATCAGCATCCTCTCAAAAGCCGAGGTCCCGGC
>JANONA010000308.1:0-5091 GCA_031420575.1 Nitrospirota bacterium
CGTGCTGCCGGATACGGACCTGGACGGAGCCGCACACAAGGCGGAGGCGCTCAGGCGGAAAGTCCAGGACTGGAGTTTCGCCGGTCTTGATGAGCCGGTCCATATTACCATCAGCATCGGCGTGGCCGCGTATGTCTCCGGCTCTCCCGAAGATCTGGTCCATGCCGCTGATCTGGCAATGTATCAGGCCAAACAGTCCGGACGAAACGCGGTGGTGGTGAGCAGGCCCGGGGGCGTGGTAATTTGAAAGAGAGAATGAACGTGAATGTCCTATGATACATACGGCGATAATCACGCTGAGCGACAAGGGCTCGAAAGGCGAGCGCGAGGACGAAAGCGGCAGGGTTATTCGTGAGCTCATCACGGGTATCGGCGCTGTCGTCGATCAGTATGAAATATTACCCGATGAACAAACAGATATTATTGAAGCGCTGAAACGCATGTCCGATTCCGGTGTGATAGACCTCATTCTCACCACCGGCGGCACGGGTGTTGCCCCCCGCGACGTGACGCCGGAGGCCACGCGCGCGGTGATCGAACGTGAGTTGCCCGGCATGGCCGAGGCCATGCGCGCAGAGAGCCTCAGGAAGACTCCCCATGCCATGATCTCCCGGGCCATCGCGGGAATCCGCAAGCGGACCCTGATCGTGAACCTGCCGGGCAGCCCCAGGGCCGCGCGTGAGAACCTCGCCGTTATTCTGCCCGCGCTTACTCACGCCATCGAGAAAATAAAAGGGGACCCCCGTGATTGTGGAAGTTCAGATGTTTCAAATTGACAACCCCGCGTATATAGTATAAAATCTCCGCATAAATCGCCCGGGCGATTTTTTATTGAACGTTCAGTGAGAGCTATCCGGCGCCAGGAGGAACCATGCGCATCACCTTGACAGCCTTGACGTTTCTTGTCATCATTGCCGCCTCATCATTCGCCGTGGAGAAACCCGCGAAACCGTCTAAACCAGCGAAGGATCTTTCAAGTTTAATCGCCATTTTCGACTTTGACGTTGTCGGAAAAGTCGACAAGGACATATCGCGTCCGCTCTCGGACAGCGTGCGGCACACGATTGTCAAATCGGGCAGGTTCAAGGTCATGGACCGGGCGAACATGGACAGGATTTTAAAGGAACAGGCCTTCCAGATGACGGGCGGAGTTCAGCAGGAACGAGCTGTTGAAGCCGGACAGTTTCTCGGAGTCGGCAAGATCGTGATTGGGTCCATCGGCGTCGTGGGCAGGACCTACATGATCTCGCTTTCCTTAGTGAACATCGAGTCCGGCGAGACCGAGCGGGTCGAGGAAGACACCTGCAAGTGCGAGCTTGACGAGCTGATTGAATCGGTCAAGCGTGCAGCGAACAAACTTATGGCCGGCGGGCCCGCGCCCGCATACGTTTCGGTCCCCGCGCCTTCACCAGTGCCCGCGCCTGCTTCGGCACGGGTTGTGAGCGCTCCTCATGCCCCGATTCCCGTCATATCGCCGTCGGGCATTACGTATCGCGATCCGGTGACCGGCATGGACTTTATTCTCATAAAGGGCGGGTGTTTCCCGATGGGTGACGTGTTCGAGGACGGCGACCGTGAGGAGCGTCCGGTGCACGAGGTCTGCCTTGAGGATTTCTACCTCGGCAGCCATGAAGTAACGCAGGCACAGTGGAAGACGATCAAAGGAAAAAATCCCTCTTCGAACAAAAAGAGCGATATGCACCCCGTTGAGGACGTGAGCTGGAATGATACGCAGGACTTTATCAAGGAACTCAATAAAAAGACAAACCGATTTTTCCGCCTCCCCACCGAGGCGGAATGGGAGTATGCGGCGCGGAGCGGGGGACAGCGGGAGAAATGGGCGGGTACAAACAATGTATCCGAGCTCGATAGCTATGCCTGGCATAACGGCAACTCGAACAGGAAAACCAATCCTGTCGGCCAGAAGAGGCCGAATGCGTTGGGGCTCTATGACATGACGGGCAACGTCTGGGAGTGGGTCGGCGACTGGTATGACAGCGGTTATTACAAGGAAAGCACGAAGAGCAACCCCGGCGGCCCGGGACGCGGCAGTGACCGGGTGTTCCGTGGCGGTTCCTATGAGGAAAAGGCAAAGGAGCTCAGGACGACGAAACGGGAGAAGACGTCCAATCGCAGTAGTGACGATACCCTGGGTTTCCGCCTGGCACTCCCGACGCGGTAGTGCCGCGACACGTTAAAAACGAAACATACCTTAGCGGTTCGGCGCATTTGGGAAACGCGCCCTACGACTTCAATATTATATTGTAGGGACCGTTCCCCGAACGGTCCGCACCACTTCGTGATGTTTTGTAATTACCTTGTTGCAATAGTAGTTGTGAGGAGGCTGCATGTTTTGTCCACGCTGTGGCAAGGAAAGGGATGAAAGCCAGGCCTTCTGTCAGCACTGCGGAGCACCTCTTGCGGCTGAGGCAGGCCCGGCGTCGGCTGTCGGCGGAAGATCAAAAACACCCTGGGAAGACCGGGACACTACCGGACTTATCAATGGTTTTTTTAAGACCGTAAAGAGCGCTCTTCTCACGCCCGCTGATTTTTTCAGGAAGATGCGGGTGACCGGTGGTTTGACCGATCCGCTGCTCTTTGCCATGATCGTCGGCATGGTTGGACTGATGTTTCTTTCCGTCTGGAACATTTTGCTCCATGACTCGATGCAGAGCTTCATGACGCCAGGGCTAAAGGCCGCTGCCGGGCGCGGCATGTCAAACGGTTTCACATCCCTGGTCGGGGCGGCTATGATGCCGTTCCTGCTCATCCTCTGGCTGTTCATCGTGTCAGGGATGCTCCACCTGTTTCTGCTGATGGTTCGCGGCGCGAAAGCCGGTTTTGAGGCGACCTTTCGGGTGGTCAGCTACAGCGTATCTCCCTTTCTGTTCATGGTCATTCCGTTCTGTGGAACGGTGATCGCCATGCTCTGGGTTCTGACGCTTATCGTCATCGGACTCAGGGATGCGCATGAGACGAGCGGCGGCAAGGCGACCATCGCTGTTCTTTTTCCGCTTCTTTTCTGCTGCGGGCTGGCGGCCCTGGCGGCTGTTTTGTTCATGGGCGCCGTTGCCGCGTCTTTCGGCGCCATGATGCAGATGTATAAGTGACGTGAGCTTGTCGGTATGCGCCTGTTCCTTAAAAAGAAGGCCTCGAACCAGATCGAATTCGGCCTCATCTACGGCGGCATCGCGCTCTTGATGCTGGGCGCTGCATGGTTGCCGCCGATTCTCTCGCTCGCGCCGGACTGCGTCTTTCAAGGGCTTACCGGCCTGCCCTGTCCTGCCTGCGGTTCCACCCGGTCCTTCGTTCATTTGTCCCAGGGCGATGTCTTGTCGGCTTTTTCAATGAATCCCCTGACCACCCTCGGTATGATTGCCGCGGTCCTGTATTTCCTCTCCAGCCTCATTACCCTGGCCTTCGATCTTCCACGCATCTCTTTTCTGCTCACGGATAAAGAGAAAAATCGAGCGAGAGTGGGAGTGGCCATGCTTCTGCTGGCACAATGGGCTTATCTCATTGAGATGCTCTGATCTTTTCATTAGTGTGGCACACTGAACCATCATGAATAAACAGCGAAACCGGATATTCCCGCTCATTATGGACAAAAAACAAAAGATCGCCGAAATACTGAAAAGGCTCAGGAAGGAATATGCCGGGACGCCGCGGACCGTGCTTCGCTTCTCCACACCCTTCGAGCTGCTCATTGCGACGATCCTCTCGGCGCAGACCACGGACGTGCTCGTGAACAAGGTAACCGAGCGTCTGTTCAAGAAATACCGGTCAATACGGGATTTTGCGTCCGCCACGCCGGAAAAACTTGCGAAAGACATCGGGTCCGTCAATTTCTTCAACAACAAGGCGAAGAGCATTTGCAAAACCGCAAAGATGATCCTGGAGCAGTTCGGCGGCACGGTCCCGCGGACCATGGAGGAACTCATCACCCTGTCCGGAGTGGCGCGGAAAACAGCGAACATCGTGCTGTCCGGCGCCTTCGGCATCAACGAGGGGATCGCCGTGGACACGCACGTGAAGCGCCTTGCCTATCGCCTCGGCCTGACGAAGCACGATGACCCGGTGAAGATCGAACAGGACCTGCTTGCCGTCACCCCGAAGAAGGAATGGGCGCGCCTGTCGCACCTCCTGATATTCCATGGGAGAAAGGTCTGCCAGGCGAAAAAGGCCGACCACGCAGCCTGCGTCCTCGTCGACATCTGTCCCGCGAAAAATATCTGATGAGTAAGCTTCCGACCGACAGTGCGAGGAACGATTTTTGCGACGCGGCAATCTCTTAATCATGGTAATTTACCAGGGCGAGCTCGATGCGTTCATGTCGAGTGTTAAAACGAGATTGCTTCGTCCCGATGTTTATCGGGGCTCGCAAAGACGGCAAAATTCCCTGAAAGATATTCTGTGAAATATATTCTGTTGTTTTCGGCCTGTTTTCTATGATAAAATGACCCATTCATTTCGATAAGCGGCGTCTCATCGTCATTCTACATCCTTCCTCAAATCGATTTTCTTGCAGAGAGGAGCGCCTATATGCAGTACTTCTTCCGACGGTTTCCGTCCCTGATGGTCATGGCTGGTACCGCGCTTCTGCTCATGGGTGCGGGTGGCCAGGTGAAAAGCGCTGCCACCACCAGTATAACCAGTGGTGTTACCAGTGGTATGTCGAACAGTATGTCGAACAGCGTGAGCAGCAGCGCCACGGTCAGCGTTATCAGCGGGCCGACCTATACGCCGGCGATCCTCTCTCCGTACGCCGAGGAACTTGCGCGGACCATCAAGTTCGACCGCGATGCCGTCATTATCGTGAAGGAGGAAACCCAGGACCGCATTTACCGGCTGATCGGTTACGATGAGAACGGATACCAGATCATCGCCCCGGGCATTGCCGTATCGGCGCCGGAAGATAAGGTAGACCGAATCCTTGCCTCGCTCCGCCGGAGACTGCTCCCGCTGAAATACATGGCCTTTGTCGTTGAAATGAACGCAGGTCTCAAGATCGACAGGATCGGCATCCTCAAGGGCACGGACCAGTACGAGATTATCCGGGTCATGCATTCCAACGGGAAGGATTATGATATT
>JANONA010000309.1:0-1976 GCA_031420575.1 Nitrospirota bacterium
TTGGTCCTGCGGTAGCCCTTGCGCCTCCGGTGTTTGAAAATAAGGAGCTTCTCGCCCCTGCCCTGTTCCACGACCTCAGCCGTGATCTTTGCCGAATCAAGCTTGGGTTTGCCCACGGACATCTTGTCTCCATCGACGATCATGAAGACGTCCCTGATCTCGATCATATCGCCTTTTTGTCCTTCAAGGCTCTCCACCCTGACGATATCGCCAGGAGCAACCTTGTACTGTTTTCCTCCGGTAATCATAACTGCGTACATGCCACATCCTCCTTGAATAAACTCATTCACTCATCTCATATTGAGAGCGCACAAAATACCATGTAACGTATGGACTTGTCAAGGTAAAAAACAGAATAGGTCAAGCCAAAATAGAATGCCTTGACAGGGAATAAAATTATTTGCTATATTATAAACTTGAGCTCCGCAATGATATTTTATTCCCCACTGCTCCTCACCATGCGTTCGAAAGCGGCGCTGATCCACAACGGCGCGGTTGTGATCAGCAGAGACGCGATCCTGGCCGCGGGCCCGGCGGATAAAATCATAAAACGATACCCCGGCCATCGAGTATATCACCTGGAGAATTCCGTCCTCATGCCCGGCCTGGTGAACCTCCACACACACCTTGAACTGCCGCCACTGCTCAATGAAATACGGGTCAGGGCATTTCCTGACTGGGTGATGAATCTCATTCGGGCGAAGAGATCCCTCAGGAACAGAGACTATGAAACCGCCGTACAGGAAAACATTGCAACCCTTATCCATTCCGGGACAACGACCGTGGGTGAAATCTGCACACACGGCATTAGTCCCGTTTATTTGAAACAGAGCGGTTTACGGGCAATTGTGTTTCACGAGATCATTAAAATGGGCGGCAATCAAGTTCAAAGTTCAAAGTTCAAAGTTCAAAAGAAATCGTTTCACCATTGATTCATAAAGGCCTTTCCCCTCATGCGCCGCACACTGTTTCCGAAGCGGCTTTACGCGGCATCAGGGCTTACGCGCGAAAATATAATCTCCCGCTCTCCATGCACGTGGCTGAATCGAAGGACGAGCTCAGGCTGCTCCAGGGAAAGAAAAGCGGCTTGGAAAAGCTCTATCGTCTTGCTGGATGGGACCTTGCCTGGGCGCCTTCCGCCGCCTCGTCCTTTGAGTATCTTCGGAGGATTGGATTCCTCTCTCCCAATCTTCTGGCTGTACACGCTGTCTGGGTAACGGACAGGGATATCGGCATTATCAAAAAATCACGCGTACCTATCGCACACTGCCCAAGGAGCAACAAAGAAACCGGCGGAGGGAAAATGCCGCTTAAAAAATTCATAGATGCGGGAATTACCGTTGGTCTCGGCACGGACAGCCTGGCAAGCTCCCCGAGTCTCAGTATGTGGGACGAGATGAGGTGCGCCTGCCGTATCCACAAAAAACAAGGCATTACGGCCCAGGACATTTTACGTCTTGCAACAATCGGAGGCGCAAAGGCCCTCGGTTTGGAAAAAGAGATCGGCTCTCTTGAACCGGGTAAAAAGGCGGATATTATCGCCGTTCCCCTGCCCCGGAAAAACACCGGCGATATCTATTCCGACTTGCTCAGAGAAACGAAATCCTGTAGTATGTCCATGGTCAATGGGAAAATACTGTTTGATCAGAGTTCAAAGTTCTTCGTTCAAAGTTCAAAGTGAAAATCCAACATATCAAAGACAAAATAAATGCAGGCCGGCGCCTCTCCCGCGAGGACGGCATTGAACTCTTCACGTCTCACGACCTCCTCTCCCTCGGACGCATGGCTGCTCATGTTGCGCAACACAAGAACGGCAACCGGGTTTATTTTGTCCGGAACATGCACATCAATCCCACGAACATCTGCGTGAACCGCTGCACGTTCTGCGCGTTCAGCAGGAGCAAGGGTGAACCGGGCGCATACGAGATGAGCATAGAAGACATCCTGACGAAGGCGCGCGGCGCCGAACAAGGCGT
>JANONA010000310.1:0-9189 GCA_031420575.1 Nitrospirota bacterium
TTGATCAGGCAAGGGAGATGACGCGCGTCCGGCTCGAAGCCCGCAAAAAAGAATTAGATGAAGGCCTGGCTATGGAGGAAGAAGAGCTCATTGCTTCCTTCCAGCAGTCGCGGGAGGGAATAACACGCGATGCGGCGAGCAAGGCTGCTGACCTGGTGAAGCGGGCGGAGCAACAGGCCGACCAACTGGCGCGCCTCAAGAACGATACATTAGCGGGAATTGTGGCGAACCATATCCACAAAATCCTGCCGGGATGAACAATGATTGTCCGGATGGCAAAGGTCGAGATCGTTGGGGCGAAAGGCCTCCTTCAGGGGGTGCTTGCGCGTCTTCGTGAGCTTGGTGTATTTCAGATTGATCCGGCAACCGTCGGCTTCATCGAAGAGGGCCGCGAGGAGGATATCCGCTCCTTCATGCTCGATGAAAAGACCGTATTCGAGCGTATGTTTCTCGAGGAGCTTCTTGCCAAGGTAGGGGCTCTTTTGTCCTCCCTTCCGAAATTGCAGGTGAGGAGCAGCTGTCTGGATCCGCGGCCGGTCATTGACACCATGGCGGCGATCGTCGAGCGGCACCGTGTCGCTATCAAGGACAAGAATGACCAAAAGGAGTCGCTTCGGAAAGAGCTGGTTGAACTCGAACGACATGCCGCGTTCCTCGGTACCCTTGCCCCGCTCATCGGGAGCATGCAGGAAACGCCGAACCTCGATTTCATCGGCCTGACCATACGGGAGCCCGCCATGGTGAACCGCCTGAGAGAAGCGCTCTCCCGTATCACGGACTGGAAATACGAGCTGGTGACCGAGCCCGCGGCGGATGGCACGCTCGTGGGACTCATCACCGTGGAAAAGGACCAGGCCGTCAAGGTCAAAAAGACCCTGAGCGATGAGCAGGTGCCGGAGCTCATCTTCCCTCCGTCCTTTACGAATCTCAGCTTTCCGGAAAAAGTCGCTTTCGTCAACAAAAGGGCGGCCGAAGTCTCCGCGGAGCTCGAGCGAATCGACTGGGAGCTTTCCCAATTCGCCCGGCGTTGGACGCCGATCTACCGGAGCGTGCGGGACTGGATCGATGGCCGGCTGTCCCTGCTGTCCACGACCGCCGCGGCGTTCGAAACGCGGATGTGCTTCTTCATCAACGGCTGGATGGCGGCAAACGATGTGAAGAAGGTGAGGGGGGAGTTGGCGGAATTCTTCCCCGGAGACGTGGTCCTGGCGGAGAAGGAACTGCGTGAAGAAGACCTTGACCGTGTCCCGATCATTCTGAAAAATTCTCCGTACTTCAAACCCTTCGAGCTCTTCACGAGCATGCTGCCGCTGCCGGCCTATACCTCCTACGACCCGACCACGTTCATCGGTATCTTCTTTCCCGTTTTCTTCGGCATGATCCTCGGAGACGCGGGATATGGCCTGCTCCTTGCCGCGCTTGCTTTCTTTTTGACTCGGAGATTCAAACAACGGAAATATATCGGGGACGGAGCAAAAATCCTGCTGGTCGCCGCCCTCTACTCGATCTTCTTCGGCGTCCTGTTCGGAGAGTTCTTCGGAGACCTTCCTGAAAGGCTTTTTCACCTGCAGCCGCTTTGCGTTGAACGCAGGACGGCAGTGGTCCCGATGATCTTCTTTGCCCTGGCCGTGGGCGCGGCCCATGTTCTCCTCGGACTGATTTTCGGCGTCATTACGGGGTTTCAGAAAAAGGAAAAGAAGGAGGCGGTGTACAAACTCCTGAATATCGTCATGATCCTGGGGCTGATCGTTGTTCTCGCGTCTTTCTTCGAGGTCTTTCCCGCGATACTTGCGCGACCGGTCATCATCGCCATCCTGTTCCTGACGCCGCTCCTGTTCTTTACCGGCGGGCTGCTGGCGCCCCTTGAACTCCTGAAAAGCATCGGCAACATCATTTCCTACGTCCGTATCATGGCGATCGGGCTCGCGTCAGTGCTGCTCGCCTTTACGGCGAACAATCTGGGAGGCCTGACCGGAGACGTCGTGACCGGAGTTGTCGTAGCCGGCCTGATCCATTTGCTCAATATCGTTCTCGGCGTGTTCTCGCCGACGATCCACACGCTGAGGCTTCACTATGTGGAGTTCTTCAGCAAATTCATGCAGCACGGAGGAAGGAAGTTCGAACCGCTGAGGAGTGAGAAAACAAAGGAGATACTATGAACCTGGAAAAAGTGCTTATCGCGTTGTGCGCCGCTCTCGCCATCGGCCTTACGTCGCTTGCCACGGCCTGGGCACAGTCGAAGATCGGGGCAGCGGGGGCCGGGGCGCTCGCGGAAAAACCGGAGCTGACCGCCACCATTGTGATTCTGGTCGCTATTCCGGAGACCATGGCAATCCTCGGGTTCGTGGTGGCAACCATGATCCTCTTCACGGTGTAATACGGTGGGGTCACGGGAGCTTATTGAGTCGCTCCGGAGAGCGGGCGAAGAGAGTATTCGTCAGCTCCGGCAGGATGCGGAGCAAGAGGCGGAGACCATGCGGGCGTCCCTTTCCGCAAAGATCGCGGAATTGCGCGAGCGCTCCGCTCATGAACTTGCCGCTTTTGCCGGAGAGGAGACACGCCGGGTGCTCGCGGAGGCGGGGGAGCGGGAGCGAGCGCTCAGGCTTGTTGCGGAAAAGACGCTCTCGGACCGTCTGCTCCTGGTCGCCCGCGCCTCTCTGCGGCTGCTGCGGCATGACGGTTATCCCGCGGCTTTTGAAAAACTGGCGCTGGAGCTGCCGTCCCTTCCCTGGAAGATCGCGCGGGTGCACCCCGCCGACCTCGAGCTTGCCCGCAAGTATCTTCCTGATGCGGAGCTCGTGCCGGTGGAGACCATCACGGGAGGCCTGGATGCGGAACTCGCGGACGGAACGATCAGGGCGATCAACACCTTCGAGAAGAGGCTTGAGCGGGCATGGCCGGACCTGCTGCCGCTGCTGATCAGCGATGTTTACCAGGAGGTATCCGATGGAGTTTCTCAAAAACCCCGCTGATCCCGGATATCCCGCGGAGTATCTGTTGTCCCGGATCAAAGGCAGGCGATCGCGGCTGATCAGGGATTGGAGACCGCTTCTTTTTGAGTCGGCGCTGTTTGGGTCGCAGCCGTCCCTCAAGACAGGCGGTTTTCAGAAAGACAGTGCCTCCGACGCGGTCTGGAGAAAGCTCATGGAGGAATACCGGTGGGTGCATTCGCAGATGAACCAGCGGCTCCGCGACACATTCTTTTCCTTTTTTCTATACACGGAGCTCAGGACGATCTTCATCTGTCTCAGACGCCTCGCGGACGGAAAGGCGGGCGTGAGCGATGAGCTTCTCGACAAGAGCCTGCTCTCTGATGCAATCAAGGAAGCGCTGTTGTTCAGCGCTGATACGCCGGCCGCGGTCAGCGGTATCGAGCATTGTTTTTCGGCGCTTTCCGAGCGCTTTCTGGGGCTTGGCGAGACGCTGAAATCCGGCGGGCTACGCGCTGTTGAGCAACGCCTTATCGAGACTTATCTGACGGTGACAATCGGCTCCAGGCCCCATCCGCTCATGAGGATGTTCTTTTCCCGGCTCATCGATGCCCGGAACATCATAAGCCTGTATAAATACTTGCGACTTGAACACAAGGGTCAGCTGCGGTTCATCCCCGGCGGCGGCATCCCTGAAATGAGGTTGAAGGAGCTCATTGAGAAGGAAGATCTCCCCGGGGTGATTCCATTAGTCCGTGAATTTACCGGCATTGCCGTGGAGCGGCCGGACGCGACGTCAATCGAGCTTGCCCTGTATCGCGGCATGACGCGATGGTTAAAGAAGGAGGGAAGAGACCCTTTTGGCGTTGCTCCCATTCTGGATTATCTGTGGCGATGCTCGATCGAGGCAATGAATTTGAGCGTGCTGCATCATACCAGAGCTCTTGAGCGGGAAGCGGTGGTTGCGGAGTTGGTGCAGGGATGAGGGATGTAGGAAGTAGACAGTAGGAAGTAGACAGTAGACAGTAGGAAGTAGGAAGATGTGAAAAAAATCGCTTTTATAACTCCTCCTGATGCGTCGTACGGGTTCAGCCTAAGCGGCGTTCCCCAGCATGTCGTGAAGAGTAGTGACGCGGAAGGAGCGCTCAAAAAGACCATGGCGGAGCCGGACACCGGGCTCGTTATCATCGATGAGCGCCTGCTTCAGGGGATGCCGGAAGAGCGGCTGCGCGAGCTTGAGCGCGGCTGGCATGGGATTCTCTTAGTCCTGCCGTCACCCGTGAAGCCGCCCCCCGATGCGGAGGACTATGCAACGAGGCTTATCAGGCGGGCGATAGGGTATCACGTGAGACTTAAATTATGAGCGGTAAAATACAGGGCATATCAGGGCCAACCGTGAGCGTTGACCTCAAAGGGCTCAAACTCTATGAGCGGGTCTATGTGGGCCATGCCATGCTCACCGGCGAGGTGGTGCGTCTCGAGAAGGACAAGGCCGTGATCCAGGTTTACGAGGATACGCGCGGTCTGGCCCTGGGTGAGCCGGTCAAGAGCGTGGGCGCGCCGCTCACCATTCGGCTCGGGCCGGGACTCCTGGGAGGGATGTTCGACGGTCTCCAGCGGCCCTTAGAGCGCCTCCGCGAGGAGATGGGGCCCTTTATCACGGGCGGCAGTGAGCTGTACGGTCTTGACTACCTGAAGCGCTGGAAGTTTTCACCATTGCTGAAAAAAGGCGATGAGCCCGCCCCTGGAACCATCGTCGGGTCCGTGGACGAAGGCGCTTTCAAGCATTTCATCATGACCGGTTCGCATGAAACGGGCAGGATCAAACGTATTATTGAGGGGGATATCAGCCTCGACGAACCGCTTGGAGAGTACGAGAGTGGAAAGGATATCTCGGGATGCCATGAGTGGCCGGTGCGCCTGGCCCGGCCGTACCGGAAAAAGTTCGCGCCCGCGGCGCCGCTCGTGACCGGCCAGCGGAGCATTGATTTCCTTTTCCCCCTTGCGCGCGGAGGCACGGCAATATTTCCGGGCGGGTTCGGAACGGGAAAGACCATCCTGGAGCAGTCGATCGCAAAGTTCGCCGACGTGGACATCGTGGTTTACGTGGGATGCGGAGAGCGCGGCAACGAGATGGCGGACATGATCGCCGAGTTCGAGGAGCTGCGGGATCCCTGGACCAAGCGGCCTTTGCGGGAGCGGACCGTGCTGGTGGTCAATACCTCGAATATGCCGGTCGCCGCCCGCGAGGCCTCGATCTATACCGCTGTTACGATGGCCGAGTATTACCGCGACATGGGCTACCACGTGCTGTTCCTTGCCGACAGCCTCTCGCGCTGGGCCGAGGCCCTGCGGGAGATATCGGCGTCGCTTGAGGAGATGCCTGGCGAGGAAGGCTATCCAACCTATCTTGCCTCGCGGTTGTCGGGCTTCCTTGAGCGCGCGGGCGTGGTGGAAACATTGAACGGAAGGATCGGATCGCTCAGCATGATCCTGTCCGTGTCACCCCCGGGCGGAGACTTCACCGAGCCCGTGACCCAGGCATGTCTCAGGACCACCGGCGTGTTCCTGATGCTCGATACGTCCCTTGCGCACCGGAGACACTTCCCGGCGATCAACTGGTTCCAAAGCTATTCGCTCTATGCCGGGGACGTTTCCGGCCATTATCGGGAAAAGGTCTCGCCGCAATGGGAAGAACTGCTCAGGCGCTGCAGGGAGATTCTGCAATGGGAAGAGTCGCTCCGGGAAGTGGCGGAGATCGTCGGCGCGGAAGGGCTGCAGGATGCGGACCGGCTGCTGATGCGCACGGCCGAGACAGTGCGCGCCGATTTCCTCCAGCAGAATGCCTACACCGAGGACGCCTTTTCTTCGCCGGAAAAAACAGTAACGATCATAGAGCGCATTCTCAAGCGCCACGATCGCGCATTGGAGAGGCTGAAGCAGGGAGTGTCTCTGGAAGAGGCGATGAGGGGATGAGGGGAGAGGGGAGAGGAGAAGGTGTGAAGGTAGGAAGGTGGGTAGGAAGGTAGGAATAAAGGAAGGTGAATGAACGGTTTTCCTCACCTTCTTACCTTCCCACCTTCTCGCCTTCCCACCTTCTTACCTTCTCAACTTCCTCACCTCGGACGTCATGCGATTATCCGAACATATATACCGGACTATCTCTACCGTAGCGGGTCCGCTCCTGTTCGTGCAAAACGTGCAGGCAGCGAGGATCGGAGAGGTGGTGACGATCCATGATCCCGACGGCGGACACCGGGAAGGAGAGGTGCTCGAGCTCGACGGGGACACGGCGCTGATCGAGGTGTACGGAGGGACCCGGGGTCTGGACATCGAACGTACGTCCGTATCGTTCACCGATGCGATCAAGAAGGTCCCGCTGTCACCGGACATCGTGGGCAGGATCTTTGACGGCTCTTTCGGGCCCAGGGACGGACTGCCGATGTTCATACCGGAAAAATGGACGCCGATCATCGGCGCGCCCATCAACCCGGCTGCCCGCGCGCGTCCAGAGGATTTCATCGAGACCGGATTATCCGCAATCGACGGTTTGAATACACTCGTGCGTGGACAGAAACTTCCTGTTTTCTCCTGCGCGGGGCTGCCGTCCAAAGAGGTTGTGGCTTTCATCCTGAGGAACGCGCGCCTTGCCGACAGCGATAGAAAGTTCATTGTGGTTTTTGCCGCCCTCGGCCTCACCTTCCATGAATATTCATTTTACCTGAAAACGCTTGAGGAGATGAAGACGGGCTTTGTAGCCTTCGTGAACATGGCTGACGAGCCGGTGATGGAACGGCTGCTGGCGCCGCGATTCGCCCTGACCGTCGCGGAATACCTGGCCTTTGAAAAGGGCATGGACATCCTCGTGATCATCACGGACATGACGAACTATTGCGACGCCCTGCGCGAGATATCCACTGCCCGGGAGGAACTGCCCGGCAGGCGCGGTTACCCCGGCTACCTGTACTCGGACCTGGCCTCTCTCTACGAGCGGGCCGGCCGCATCCACGGGCTTGAAGGCTCGATCACCATGTTGCCGGTCGTGACCATGCCTGAGGACGACATCACTCATCCCATTCCCGACCTGACGGGGTATATCACCGAAGGACAGATCGTGCTTTCGCGCGAGCTTCACCAGAAGGGGATATTCCCGCCCGTGGATGTGCTGCCGAGCCTGTCCCGGCTCATGCAAAAAGGCATCGGCGAAGGACGGACGCGGGCCGATCACCGGCGGGTCGCGGACCATCTCTATAAATATTATGCAAAGGGAAGGGAACTGAGAAGACTTGAAGCGATCGTTGGGAGGGACGGCATGACCAAAGAGGACATTCTGATGCTCGACTTCGCCGACTCATTCGAAAAGGACTTCGTGGGCCAGGGCATGACAAGACGGACAGTGCGGGAGACCCTCGACGCCGGGCTCGCGCTCATGAAAAAATTTGCGCTGGAGGTGACGTGAAAATGAGTTCAGAGTTCAGAGTTCAGAGTTGAAAACCATCACGTCAAGTCACCGCAACGGGCGTTCATTTTTACCATGAACTATGAACAGTGAACTCTGAACTTGTTTTACGAGGCGCTCCATGATTCATCCTACACGCACAAATCTGCTCTTGCTTAAGGAAAAGTCCCGATCGGTAGTGAACAGTATCGGCATCCTGAAGGCGAGAAAACAAGCCTTAGTCAAGGAATTCCTAACCGCCACGGCGCCGTTCCTCAGGTCCCGGGAGGATATCAGGCAATCCTACGGCAAGGCGCTCCGGGAGCTTGCGCTTGCGCTCGGGCATGAGGGCAGGGACGTCATCGAGTCGATCGTTCTTGCCACGGAGCGTGATTTCGGCATTGACGTGATCGAAAAGAGCATCTGGGGTTTGCGGTATAAAGACCTTGTCTTTCACGAGCTCCCGCTCAGGGACCCTGACCAGCGCGGGTACGACGAATTCGGCGCCACTCCGCATCTTGAGGAAGGAACCGCGCTCTTTGAAAAGCTGCTCGACTCAATGCTGCGCCTTGCCGAGTATGAAAGCAAGCTCAAGCGGCTCGGCGATGAGATCATGCGCACCACGCGGCGGATCAAGGTTCTCGAAGAGCTGGTTCTCCCCGGCCTCAAGCTCCGGATCAGGACCATCACTCAGTACCTTGGCGAGCGGGAACGCGAGTCGTTCTATCGCTTGAAGCGGGTCAAGAGTATTTTGACCGCTGAACGATGATGGCGCTTGCCGAAGGGCTGCCCACACGAACGCTCACCCAGGCTTGATTCCGGTGGTGATCACGCTCAGCTCCCTCAGGTTCAGGAAAAGACTGCATTAAAAAGTAATCATAATCCGGTTTTTTCCTGAAATATGATATAATTTAAAATATACTTGGATAGACGCTGAAAAGCATAATGGCCGCAAAAAAGGTTTCAAACTAAATGAAAATTCGCACCACCATCATCATCAACATCATCTTCGCGATCCTGGCGTTTTTAACGGTGTCAGCAGGCGGCTACCTCTATTATTCTTCCCTGAAAGAAGCCGCCCTTCAGGAGCTGCATAAAAACATCGGCGCGAGCGGAGAGGAGCTTGCGAAGAGAATAGATCTTTACGTGCACGACTATCAAAAGATCGCGGTCACCCTGGCTGGTATCCTCCTGGTATGCGTCGTCATCGGGGCCATAAACATCATCCTGTACAGAAAAGCAACGCATGAAATCGCCCAACGGAAATTAGTCGAGGATGATCTCCGGTTTCTTGCATCTATCGTGGAAAATCTTCCTGAAGCCGTGTGTGCTATCGACACTAATGGCATTATCGTCTCGTGGAACAGCGGCGCGGAAAAAATGCTGGGATACCGCGCCGGGGAGATCATCGGAAAGCCGATAACAACCGTGATTCCCGAGGAGCTCGCCCAACAGGAGCTCGAGCACTGCCTGACGCTCTTAAATACCGATGGATATTTTACCGGATACGAAACAGTCCGACTCGCAAAGGACGGCGGACGGATACCCGTGGAACTGACCGCGGTGGCGATCAGGGACAAAGCGCGGAATATCAAAAACTATGCTTCGATCATGGTGGACGTCACCGACCGGAAGAAGGCGGAAGAGGAGCGTCTGAAGGGGCACACGCTTGAGTCGGTAGGGATCCTCGCGGGCGGCATTGCCCACGATTTTAATAATCTGCTCACCGTTATCCTCGGCAATATCGCAGTCGCAAAAATGTGCGTGCAGCCCGGCGATAAGGCGTTCAGCAGGCTTGATGATGCGGAAAAAGTCTGCGAA
>JANONA010000311.1:0-1873 GCA_031420575.1 Nitrospirota bacterium
CAGCGGTATGCGCACCGTCCGGCGCTGGAGAAACTCTTCAGCGTTGAGGTGCGCATGAACCTTCGGAAGAGACGGGGAGCCATAACTAAGGCATTGGAGCAGTATGGCTATCGGCAGCGTGAGATCGCTGATCATCTCGGGCTTCACTACTCGTCGGTCAGCAGGATCATGAAGGGCGAACGGTAATTGTCAAGCCGCAAGACTTGACCCTAACTAAAGGCTCTTTGTTCCGCGTCCCCAATGATTCCCTATAATATCTCTTGACGATAATATCCTTTTAAGATAGTATGCCCCTGTGATTAAATCCTTCAAAAGCAAGGAAGCCGAAAAATTGTTTCAGGGTCGGTTTTCCTCAAAATTGCCTCAGGCAATTCAACGGGTTGCTGCAATAAAGCTTGAAATGATTCATTCCGCATCCGTGGTCGAAACATTGCGAATACCACCGTCAAACCATCTTGAGGAATTGAAGGGCGAAAGGAAGGGGCAACACAGCATCCGCATCAATAAACAGTGGAGAATTTGTTTTACTTGGAAGGGCAGCGATGCCTACGATGTTGAAATCGTCGATTATCATTGAGAGGTGCGAAATGAAAACGAAAAAACGTGATTTTCCTCCCATCCATCCTGGTGAAATCCTTGTTACGGAATTCCTGGAGCCTATGGGAATCAGTCAGTACAGATTGGCTAAAGACATAGGTGTTACGCCCCGTCGCGTTAATGAGATCGCGCATGGCCGGCGGGCTATTTCCGCCGATACGGCCCTGCGATTGAGCCATTTTTTCAGCATGGAAGCGCAGTTTTGGCTAAATCTCCAATCAAGATACGATATGGAAGTCGCCAAAGAAAAGCTTGACGATAAGATCATAAGGCAAGTCCGTCCCTTCTCTCTCGCGGCATAATCGACGCGCTCCTAACCAACGGCTCGACTCCGTCCGGGCACAAGACGCCCGGCGGGTCAGCCGCGCATTGGCTTTGACGCACATCTTGTGCGCCAACCGACAGTCAAAGCGGATACAACCGCTTAACGGCAGAGAGAGGTAATAAATGGAACTCCTTAATCATGTCCGTGCATATCTGTATCTTTCCAAGGTGCTGACGAACCAGCAGCATGACCTCTTCTGCGGCCGCTGCAGCGCATGGAACAACACGCTGAACAATACGCGGATCGCGTTGCGGCAGTTCGAAGCCGAGCAGGTAACCGAACTGAGCCGCCTTTCCACCGAGGCCGGAGTGCTCCTGGCCGAGGCCCGAAGCAGGCTGGCCGGTGTTGCCAATGCCGTTGATCCCGTTGGACAGAAAAAGGCAGGCAACTGCAAGCTGCCTCAGGGCGTTTGCTTCGTGAAAGCGTCCCTCGCGCTCCTGGAAAAAGTCTGATCACCGATCCGGAGCATATCCCTCCTCGTTCTCCTCATTGACACTTCTCTTCGGAATAAGGTACTATTTACTCATGCCGAAATTCAAGATCACCTCGGACTTTAAGCCGACCGGAGACCAGCCCCAGGCGATCGAGAAACTCGCTGATGGCATCGTCAAGGGGCTTCAGCACCAGGTACTGCTCGGGGTCACGGGTTCGGGCAAGACCTTCACCATCGCGAACGTGGTTGAGAAGGTCCAGAAGCCCACGCTCGTGATCGCGCACAATAAGACCCTGGCGGCCCAGCTCTACAACGAGTTCAAGGAGCTCTTCCCTGGGAACGCGGTCGAGTACTTTGTCTCGTACTATGATTACTACCAGCCCGAGGCGTACCTCCCGACGACGGACACGTACATCGATAAGGACTCGGCCATCAACGAGCAAATCGACCGCATGCGCCACTCGGCGACCACTTCGCTGTTCGAGCGGAACGACGTGATCGTCGTTTCCTCGGTTTCG
>JANONA010000312.1:0-6044 GCA_031420575.1 Nitrospirota bacterium
GACGGAAAAACTGTCAGTCGGCGTCAGCACGATTGACAGCCAGCACCAGGAGCTGTTCAAGCGCATCAACAACCTCGTCATTGCCATCAAGCAGCACCGGTGCAAGGACGAGATCGACGGTACGCTCAAATTTCTCGATGACTACGCTCGGATCCATTTTTCCGAGGAAGAAAAGCAGATGCAGGCGACCAACTACTCCGGCTATGACGAGCAGCGTGAGGACCACGGGAAATACCTGGCAGCCCTTGCCGAACTCAAGGAGCAAGCCTCGCTTCCCCGGGTGCAGGGCAGTTCCTACGACCTTTCCGCAACCACGAACCAGGTAGTGGTGGACTGGATCGTTGATCATATTATGAGGATTGATATGAAGTTCGGGGAGTATCTGAAAAGCAGTAGATAGTAGACAGGAAATAGTAGACAGTAGACAGTAGACGGTAGACGGGAAACGGGAAACGGGAAACGGGAAACGGGGGAATTGCGGCCAAAGGCCGAGCTATGCAAAGCATATTACATATTGACATGAACGCCTTCTTCGCTTCCGTTGAGCAGCGGGCCAACCCCTCGCTCCGGGGCAAGGCCATGGCCGTGGGCGGGTCCGCGCACCGTGGCGTGATCCTCTCGCCGTCCTACGAGGCGCGGGCCTTCGGCGTCAAGACCGGCATGACGTATTGGGAGGCGCGGCGGAAATGCCCGGAGCTTGTCGTGGTCCAGGCCGATTCGGCAAAGTATGCGCACACCTGTGAGCGGTTGCTCGGGATATGGAGGGACTTCACTCCGCTCGTTGAGATGTTCTCCATCGACGAGGCCTTTCTCGAGGTGACCGGCTGCGAGGCTCTGTTCGGCGATCCCGTCCGGATCGCTATCCGGATCAAAGAGCGGATCCACCACGAGACCGGGCTCACCTGCTCAATCGGTATCGGGCCGAACAAGCTGCTCGCCAAGCTCGGGAGCGACATGCAGAAGCCCGACGGGCTCGTGCTGATCTCTCACAACGACGTGGATGCGGTGCTCGAAGACATGCACGTTAAGGAAATTTGCGGCATCGGTCCGAACCTTACCCGCGCATTGGCGGGGATGGGCATCCGCACCTGCGGAGAGCTGGGCCGCGCGCCGCTCCGGAGGCTGACGGCACGGTTTGGAATCGTCGGCGAACGGCTCCGGGACATGGGGCTTGGGATCGATGACGACCCGGTGGTTGCAACGGAATCGGAGAAAGAAGGCGAGGCCAGGTCCATGGGCCACAGCATGACGCTGAATGAGGACTGCTCCGACCCGGCCATGATCGAGCGCCATATCCTCCAGCTTTCGGAGAAAGTGGGAAGGAGGCTTCGGCGCGGGTCCTACACCGGCAGGACCGTGTCCCTGACCCTCCGGTACGCGGACTTCCATACCTTCTCAAGGCAGCGGCGGCTGCGGCACGCCGTTAATCATGGGCTTGACGTTTATGCCGCTGCTACGGATATCCTGCGCCATATCCCGCTTCTCCAGCCGATAAGGCTTGTGGGCGTGAGTGTCTCGGGATTAGAGCGGGACATGGCGCAGATGCCGCTGTTCAAGGACGAGTGCAGACGGCAGCTTATTGCCGAGGCCATGGATGAGATCAACGACCACTACGGCGAGTTCACCGTCACCTGGGGAACGCTCGTTGAACGGCGCCGGCATGAGCGGGTCATTTCGCCCTCGTGGCGGCCGACAGGGGACCGGCAATATTAGTTCGGAGTTTGGAGCCTGCCCCCAGCGTTTACGAGCCTGTGGCCAGTGATTATGAGTGCGCTGCGCGAATACGGGCCATGGACCCGCGAGTGCAGGGGGTTCGGAGTGCGGATTGGAGGATGAAGGCTCGAAACAAAAGAGAAGTATATAATTGTTATTCTCAATTCGCAATTCAGTATTCAGCCCCTTGCCGTTCATTCCGCAATCCGCAACGACGCAATTTTATAATTTCTGATAATTATTGTTTACAATACCAACCTGCTCTTGATATACTCAGGTCAAACTATAAAACACACTTTTTCTTTTTACCGCTGAATTCTTAAGGAGCATCCCATGTCGGAAAACACAGCGCCACCCCGGTCAGTCCCGTTCGGCGAGGCCGTCAAATACTGGTTCAAGCTGGGCTTCATCAGTTTCGGCGGTCCGGCCGGGCAGATTTCCATGATGCACCAGGAACTGGTGGAGAAGCGCCGCTGGATTTCGGAGCGCCGCTTCCTGCACGCGCTCAACTATTGTATGCTGCTGCCGGGGCCGGAGGCGATCCAGCTTGCCATCTACATCGGCTGGCTGATGCACGGTGTCGCCGGCGGCATCGTCGCCGGCCTGCTGTTCTTCCTGCCGTCACTGCTGATCATGATCGGGCTGTCATGGATTTATCTGGACTTCGGCGACGTACCGGCGGTAGCGGGCATCCTTTACGGGATCAAGCCGGCGGTGACGGCCATCGTGCTGTTCGCAGCCTGGCGCATCGGTTCGCGCGCCCTGAAAAACGGGGCGTTGTGGGCCTTGGCAGCAGCGGCTTTCGTGGCGATTTTTGCCTTTGATGCGCCGTTCCCCGCGATTGTCCTGGCAGCGGGCATTCTCGGTTATATCGGCGGACAGGTGGCGCCCGACAAGTTCAAGGTAGGTGGCGGCCATGGTGAATCGGGCAGGGATTATGGCCCGGCGCTGATCGACGACCACACTCCGGCGCCGTCCTATGCGCGCTTCACCTGGGGGAGGCTGATCGGCTTCAGCGCACGAGGTGTTGCTCTCTGGGCAGGAGTCATGGCGGCGCTTGCCGCCTTCGGCGGATGGGACGGCGTACTGACGCAAATGGGATGGTTCTTTACCAAGGCGGCGCTGCTGACTTTCGGCGGGGCATATGCCGTGCTGCCCTACCTCTATCAAGGCGGGGTGGAGCACTACCAGTGGCTGACCGGCCCGCAGATGATAGACGGCCTGGCTCTGGGGGAAACCACGCCGGGACCGCTGATCAAGGTGGTCGCTTTCGTCGGTTTCATCGGCGGCTGGACCAAGGAAATTTTCGGGCCGGATGCGCTGTTCCTGGCCGGCACGGTGGCTGCGGTAACGGCCACCTTTTTCACCTTTCTGCCGTCCTTCCTGTTCATTCTGGTGGGCGGCCCGCTGATCGAGTCTACCCACGGCAACCTCAAGTTCACCGCTCCGCTTACCGGCATCACGGCCGCGGTGGTGGGCGTGATCCTGAATCTGGCGCTGTTCTTTGCCTACCATGTGTTGTGGCCGGAAGGCTTCACCGGAACGTTCGAATGGTTTTCCGTTCTGATCGGCTTCGCGGCCTTCGTCGCCCTGTTCCGCTTCAAGGCCGACATTATGAAAGTGATCGGCGCTTGCGCGGCGGTGGGGCTGGCGTTCAAACTGCTTGTATAAGGAGCGGCGAGAAACAATTTTTTCGGTAGAAGCGAATAGGGAAAGAAAATTCAAAGCTTTTTTGCCGCAATCACTCATGGAAGAAGGCCTGAATAAACTTTTCGTTTGATTTTATCCCTCCGTGATGTTATTATTTTCGATGCTGCTCAAAAAGAACGGAATATTCCGAGGTTATCGATACGTCCATGATGAAAAAGTTTATTGCAAAAATCCTTGAAAGAACCAAAACACTGTTCCGCTTCGCCGGGGAAAAATTCAAGATTTTCTGGTTCACCATCGCGGTGCCGTGGCTCAAGGCTTTCACCCCCGGGAAGGCCTTGAAGCTCCTGGGGCTCGCTTTTGTATCCGGTGTTCTGTTCGTTGCGTTCCTGTTCTTCATTTTATCCTTCGGCCTGCCGACCGTGGAGTCGCTCAAGGACTACAAGCCGAGCCCGGGCACGATGGTCCTGGCCGAGGACGGCCGGGCGCTGGGCCAGATCAAGATCGAGAAGGGCGTCTACGTGCCGCTCGAGCGAATCCCGAAGCATATGGTGAACGCGCTCCTCGCGACCGAGGACCCGCGCTTCTTCCAGCACAGCGGCATTGATTACCGCGGGATCATGCGGGCCGCGCTCAAGAACATCATGGCGATACGGGTTGCGCAGGGCGGCAGCACCATAACGCAGCAGCTTACCAAGGTGGTGTTTCTTTCGCCGGAGCGGAAGTTCAAGCGCAAGATCAAAGAGATTATTCTCGCGCGCAGGCTCGAGAAGGAGCTTTCGAAGGAAGATATCCTCGAGCTCTATCTGAACAAGATCTACTTCGGCCACGGCGCCTACGGCGTGCAGATGGCGTCGAAGACTTATTTCGGCAAGAACATCTGGGAGGTCAACCAGGCCGAGGCGGCGCTCCTGGCCGGACTCCCCAAGTCGCCCTCGTCCTATTCGCCCTACAGCGACATTGACCTGACCAAGCTCCGGCAGTGGCATGTGCTCAAGCGGATGGTTCTTGAGGGGTATCTCACCGAGGAGCAGAGTGTAAAGGTCTACGACCAGCCGCTCAGCCTTGAGAATCTGCGGCCCCAGGAAGAGCTTGCGCCGCACCTGGTTGACTATATCAGAAAATATATAGAGAAAAAGTACGGTCCCGACAAACTGTATCAGGGCGGGCTCAGGGTTTATACCAGCATCGACCTGGACCTGCAGCGCGCCGCGGTCAACGCGCTCAAGGACGGGTTGCGCGCGCTTGACAAGCGGCAGGGCTTCCGGGGCCGTATCGGGTTCAAGCAGCTCAAGTCCACGCCTATCCAGTGGGGCTCGCTCCACGTGATGGTGAAACCCGGCGAGTCGTTCAACGCTCATGTGCTCGCTGTCGGGGAGGACTCCATCACGGTCAAAGGCCGCGGCATGATGGGCTACATTATGCGGAACGATATGGCCTGGGCGCTGATCAAGCTCAAGAAGCACAAGGAAAACCCCGGCGAATTCAGGAAGCCGGAGGAGCTTATCCAACCCGGCGACATCATCAAGGTCCGCTTAAAGGACTACGACAAGAAGAAGCAGCTCGCCTCGTTCATCCTGGAGCAGACGCCTCTCGTGGAGGGCGCGGTGGTGTCGATCGAGCCCTACACCGGATACGTGCGCGCCATGGTCGGGGGGTACGATTTCATGGAGGGCGGGTTCAACCACGCCACCGAGGCCAAGCGCCAGCCCGGGTCTTCGTTCAAGCCGTTCATCTACGGCGCGGCGCTCGAAAGCGGGTTCACTCCCGCCTCGATCCTCATGGATTTGCCGGTGATCCACGAGAAGAGCGAGTTCGAGAAAAAGGGTTGGAAACCGACGAATTACGATGAGCGTTTTCTCGGCCCCATGCGGCTCAGGACGGCGCTCGCGCTGTCGCGGAACGCGGTCACCGTGGGCCTGATCGAGAAGATCGGTTTGGACAAGACCATCGAATTTTCGCGCAAGGCCGGCATCACGAGCCCGATCAGTTACGATTACACCACGGCCCTGGGCTCGTCCGTGGTGACGCCGCTCGAGCTTACGTCGGCCTATGCAACCTTTGCCTCCCAGGGAGTGCGCACCGAGCCGATTATGATCAAGAGCATTGTTGACAGCAGTGGCGTCGCGCTCGAGAGCTATCAGCCCCAGCCCGTAGAGGCCATTGACCGTACCACGGCCTTCCTGGTCACCAGCCTGCTCAAGAGCGTGGTGGAGGAGGGCACGGGAAGTGGCGCCAAAGGCCTCGGAAAACCGTTGGCGGGCAAGACAGGCACGACGAACAATTATGTGGATGCCTGGTTCGTGGGTTACGCGCCGAGCATGGTGACGGGCGTGTGGGTGGGGTATGATAACTCCAGCGCCTCGCTCGGCGACAGAGAGACCGGCGCGCGCGCCGCGCTGCCGATCTGGATCAATGTTATGGCTCGGGCGCTTGCGGACAAGCCCGCCGAGGATTTTACGCCGACCGACGAGGTGGTGTTCGTGAAGATCGATCCCGAGAGCGGGCTGCTTGCGCGAGAGGGCGCAACGGAAGTTTATGATGACGTGTTCCGGCGCGGCACCGAGCCCACGCAGTACGCTGATATGGTAAAAAAATCGAAAACCGATTTTTACAGCCTCGACCAGGGCGGTGTAGTGGAATTACCGAAGAAAATCAAGCCCGATGAAATAACGGATTGA
>JANONA010000313.1:0-2174 GCA_031420575.1 Nitrospirota bacterium
ACCGAAGATACGTTGCTATCGACCAGGGAATCAGAGAAGTAGAAGCCGTCCTTTTCAATCTTGTAATTGTATATTTCGCTCATTGTCGGCCGGTGAATTGGGCTTGGCAGCTTTTTGAACAGGTTCACCGGATTGTAGTCCGCCGGCATGGCGAATTTTATTCTGTACTCTTTACCCATAACGATATCTGAAGGTGACTCCGAGAGGTGGCCTTTCATTTGTGTGCAGCAGCCGTTGCATGAAGCTCCACACCGAGCGCGCGCACTAACTTCAACACGGTGTCATACCGTGGTTTTGCGCCAGGCGCCAGGGCTTTGTACAGGCTCTCACGACCGAGACCGGTGTCTTTTGCGAGTTGCGCCATACCACGCGCCTTCGCCACATCGCCGACAGCGATGAGAAAGACATCGGGATTTTCATCCTCAAGCGCTGCGTTCAAATACTCCGCGATAACTTTTTCGTTATCGAGATAGTCCGCGGCATCAAACGGTGCATTTTTCTTCATGGCTCAATCCTCTTGGCTTTTAAGCAAGGCTTTCGCCTGCTTGATATCTCGACTTTGCGTAGACTTGCTACCGCCACATAACGATGCCGATGACGCGCTGGGGAAGCCGCGGAGCGGGTTACCCGGTCGCTGTCCATCGGCTTGTTAGAGCGCGCCAGCTGGTAGCACTTCTTCGATCGCATCATGCAGCTTGATATGTAGCGACGTAGTTATGAGCAAGTAGCGGACGATTCCGAACTCGTCGTCATGCATCGGCTCACGGTGACGCAGCACGACTCGCTTACCAACCTTGTCTAAGTCGAACGCGATCTTGTTCGAGTGGAAATTGGGGTGGGCGAATTCACAGAGAAAATCGTAACTCTCGCGTAGCATGGCGTGCTCCTTTGACTTTCCTCCAAGGATACGTCTACTCACTGACACGTCGGCGTACTCCAGCATTGACAATATCTGCTTCGGGGGCATTGCTTGAGGTATGCATTTATCCTTGGTGCCGAGCAGTTGCGCCATTATGTCTTTATCAACATTGGCCGCATCTAAATCGCCGCGACCTAGCGAATGTAACCGATTGTGGAGGTATCCGAGTGCAGCAGTCGTTTCGAACTGCGCTCTGATAGCAAGGATCATCACGTAGGCATTTTCATCGAACGATGCCCGAAGAGTTCCTTCGAAAAGAGCAATAGTGCGATGAAGTAGGACCTGTCGAAGAGCACGGGCATACGCATAAATTCTTGCTGAATCTCCCCATTCACCGCCATGAGGAATACTGCACTCAGATTCGATCCGGGCTTGAAGCGTGTCATCTATCTCGCGAAATTCCTGAACGTCGCCCGCCATACCTCGCTTGTCGAATGCGCCAGCCACTAAGTCGAAGTCTATTCGCATCTCGCGCTCTAACGCTTGCCATAAAGCGCGTTGATTTTTAGCGTCGCTTTTGATGGCATTGTTATGTGCCTTTGTTTAGGTAACTTCTCTCTCATTTATATTTTAGAAACAAACCTAGATAGTTCTCATGTATTCGACTTTTCCATGGCCTGCCAAATAACCTGAAACCATTCTTTTCAAGAATCTTAACCATGGCTGGATTTTCTGATATCTCAGTTGAAGCCATTAAATTATCATTGCCGTAACTTTCAATAAGTGTTCGCGCAATTGTTGACGCAATCCCTTTCCCGCTATAGCCATTCTCAGTAAACAAGTAACCCAACTCCCACTCAAATTGATCGGCAAACTCTGTGAGCCCAGCTTTCTCGTTAGAAAAATCAGACTCAGTCTTTTTCTTTATCGCCCCAATTGAAACTACTTTGCTATCAATTTTCGCAATACATATCATCTTGCACCTATCAGCCTTTGACATGGTATTGCCTTGTACCTTGCCTTGTTTTTGAAGCATTTCGGAAAATAATTTCCTATGCTCGTCTTCAAAATCTTCTCGTCTGATAATTTCGTATTCAATTTTCATGTGGTTTAGGGCACATAACTGCAATTCGACGTCATAGAACCATCCAGAAACAGTTTACAGACATAGAAACATGTTTCCACATATGGAAACATTCGTTGCTGTTCATTTGTGTTGATCTGCGGCTAAAAAATATTTCCGCACCCGCTCCAGATCCTCGGGCGTGTCCACGCCAGCGGGCGGCGCCTCGTCGGCTTCGAGCACGGCGATTTT
>JANONA010000314.1:0-7964 GCA_031420575.1 Nitrospirota bacterium
CTTCCCGCGTCCACGTTCCCCTGGACGTCCACCGCGCCCGCCGCGAAGAGCATGGCGTCGGCAAGCGAGGTTTTACCGGCTGCGCCGTGAGAGAGGATCGCGACATTGCGGACTTCCTTGACATCGGCATTCGGCATAGACAACTCCTTTTAAGGTGAAGTGTAACTACTCAGGTTGTCAGGTTCACGGTTCACGGTTGGCTGTTTTGCTCTCCTGATATTTTTTGAGCTAGTTGATGAATCCACGAACGGCAGCGCGTGTTCGTCCGGCCTGCTCGTAGGCATCTTTGAATTCGTTGAGCGATATGCACTCTTCATCTCAATCTTCATCGCTCTCTAACCTTGAACCGTGAACCTTGGAACTTTGAACCTGAGTAGTTACGGTGAAGTGACTTGTGGCGGTAATAGATCGCCCTCGTTCATCCACGCCTCACATTGGCCACGGAATACTCCGGCTCTTCGTCGCCATAAGCTTGCGCAAGACTCGCTCCGGACAAGTTGGCCCATGCCTCGCGGTCTTTGTCCATCAACGGGGGAAGCACCGTGACCATCAAGCGGGCGCTGGGCGGCAAATCAAACGGTTCATCGAGCAGGATGTTCTTGCCGTTTGTCTTGTAGTTCGGTTTTGCGCAAAGATGCCCACTGCTTTATAAGTCTTCGTGTCATGTTTCGTCATTATTCGCGGAAGCTTTGAGGCAATCGGGATTCATGAAGAAAAGAAAACGAATTTCACGAGGCATAAAGAATCCTGCCCGTTCGTTTAATCTCGCCGATAAATGTCTCAGGCGATGCGGACTTAAACTCGTCGGAAGAATATCCGACCAATTCCGCAACGGATAAGTATTGCGCCGACAATCTCGCAAGTGTAGCCTGTATTTCAAACATCTTCTTGCCTTTAAAATCCGGCGAGATGATGGCAAGATCGATATCGGAATGTGGCCGGGGAGTTCCTCTTGCATAGGAACCGTAAAGAATAATTTTGTCCACGGAGATACGATTCGCGGTCAATGTTTTCGCAAGGCTATTTATGATTTTTTTAATTTCAGAGACGGTGTATTTTTCCTTAACCATCGAATGATCCTCCTTGTCTGCCGCATATACTCGGACGCTGTTTTACCGTCAAGCTCTTTTGACAATCTCGTGAAGTCCTCCGGATAGCGCGTCGGAACACTTTGGAGGTTTATTGCATTTACAAACGACTGCATATCCTCCGGTAGCGTTATGCCGCCAAGTTCCAAAAGTCGACTGAGGTTATGCGTATATGGCGGTAGTTCGTTGAACGCTTCGGATAAGACGGCCTTCAAGGTTTTTTCCAAGGATAAGTGGCACATGAAAACCACGTATAAATATCGCTTGTTTCCCAGCAAGAAGGCGGCGGTCTTAAGATCGTAATCCGCTGATTTCAACCAATTGAGAGTGGCCTTTTTCATGTTTGAATCATAGCAGTATTATGCCGCATAGTCAATCAGGATACCTCATTCAAGCATCGTCAGGCGCTCTTCGGACTTTTTGTACATCTGATACATGGCGGACCATTCAAAATAATCTTCCTCATCCCCCATTTCTCCTCTTTCGAACCACCGGTAAAACTCATCGGAAGACATCTTGTAGTTCTTTTCAAAACGCAATAATTCATCTTTTAATGATTTCACTTCCGTTATGGTTTTATCCTTCTCATTTTAAACTACCATATCTCGGACTTTATCTTCCCTGCCTGCTTGATCAGGATATCAACAACGGCTTCATTGAACAGGTTGGTGTCCCTGCGAACTTCTTCGTCCACCATGCTTTCGAAGTATTTTTTCCCTTCCGCAAGTTCCTCGGTCAGGACATCGAACAAGCTGTCCTTTTCAATGCCCTCCTTGACCTTGGCCTGGTTGTACAGCAGAATATCGGAGAGAATGGTCCGCGCCAGTCTCTTTGCTTGATCGGGAGTTTTAATCGATCTCATAGGGAGCTTCCGCCACGCTGAGTTGAAAATTCCTCAGGAAAGGATCTCGACGATAATGGGCTTGTACTGCGGCGTTTTTTCGACTTTGTTATTATACATCCTGATAAAGAGAAAAGAGAGCGCCAGGCACGCCATCCCGGAGATAAAGGCCCAGAGATCGGAATTCGCTTCTGTCCCGTACCGTTGGCCAAGGTTTTTGCCGAGAATGGCCGCGGTGATGAACGCCGCCATCGGGATGCCGTAGAGGATGATGGACGCCTTAAGATACACTTGCGGGGCAAGCGCCACCTTCACCTTCTGCCCCTTCTTGGCGCCGAGCGGGTTCGAGGCCTCCAGGTACTCCCCTTCCCCGGGGGGATGGCACATGCTGGAGGCGGAACATTTCTCGCAGGCGCTCTTCGACACGATGGCCACCTTGGCGAGGTCCCCATCTATTTCAACAACAATACCTTCTTCTTCGATCATCGTTGTGCCTCACGAAGCGCCCCGCGGTGCGGGACTGCTGCCGCCTTTACTCCGAACCCTGAACTCTGAACTCTATACTCTAGTACTCTAGTACTCTGAACTCTGAACTCTATACTCTAGTACTCTGAACTCTGAACTCTGAACTCTGTACTTATTTCTTCTTCGCCCTTAACAGCTTATACTCAATGCTGTCCACCAGCGCCTGCCAACTGGCTTCGATCACGCTCTCGGACACGCCGACGGTGCCCCACTTGTTCTTTCCGTCGCCGGATTCGATCAACACTCGCACGCGAGCAGCGGTCCCTTCCGCGGCCGTAAGCACGCGAACCTTGTAATCAAGCAGCCGGACCTTCTCCAATCCTTTGCCGGGGAAATATTTCGGCAACACCTTGCGAAGCGCCTTGTCGAGCGCATTCACCGGGCCATTCCCCCACGCGGCCGCGTGTTCCACGTTTCCACCAACCTCGACAGTGACCGTGGCCTCGCTCACCGGATGGGGGTCGACCTTCCGCTTTTCGGTCAGGATACGGTAGTCGATCCGGTCGAACATGGCGAACACCGACTCGTAGTTGTGGCCGGCGCGCAGCATGAGAAGTTCGAGCGAACCCTCCGCGCCTTCGAATTCATAGCCCTCGTTCTCAAGTTGTTTGACCTTTTTGAGTATCTCCATAAGTTCGGGGCTGTCCTTGTCCAGCTTGACGCCGAGTTCAGCCGCCTTCTGGAGGATATTGCTCTTGCCGGCAAGATCGGAAACTAATATCCTGCGGCGGTTGCCGACCAGCTCGGGGACAATGTGCTCATAGGTAAGAGAGCTCTTGGCAATAGCATCCACATGCACACCGCCTTTATGGGCAAAGGCGCTCTCACCGACGTAGGGCAGCCACTTCCGGTGCGGCAGGTTTGCAAGCTCGTCCACGTAGCGGGACACGTCGCGCAACCTCGCGAGGTTTGCGTCGGAGATGCAGTCGAGGCCCATTTTAAGCTTGAGGGTTGGGATAAGGGAGCACAGGTCGGCGTTCCCGCACCGCTCACCGTAGCCGTTGATCGTCCCGTGGACCTGAACAGCGCCCATCCTGATCGCCATTAATGAGTTCGCGGCGGCAAGCCCCGCGTCATTGTGCGCATGGATCCCGAAGGGCGCCCTGATCCGGTTTTTCACCTCGTGAATGATCGCTTCGACCTCATGCGGCAGCGTGCCGCCATTCGTATCGCACAGCACAAGACAATCCGCGCCCGCGGCTTCCGCCGCCAGGATCGTCTCGATGGCATACCCGGGATTGGCCTTATACCCATCGAAGAAGTGTTCAGCGTCGTAGACCACCTCGTCCATGTGTTTCTTGAGAAACGCCACGGAGTCCCCAATGATGTCCAGATTTTCCCGCAATGAGATCTTGAGTACCTTCAGGACATGGAGGTCCCAGGTCTTGCCGTAGATGGTGGCCACGGGCGCGCCGGAAGCCACCAGGGCCTTCATGCTCGGGTCGTCGGAGACCTTGAGCTTTGCGCGGCGGGTCGCTCCGAATGCCGCAAGCTTTGCCTTTTTAAGCTTAACGCGCCGCATCTCCTTGAAGAAATCTATATCGCGCGGGTTGGAGCCCGGCCAGCCGCCTTCGATATAATGGACGCCGAACTGATCAAGCTTCCGCGCAACGCGGATTTTGTCCTCGACCGAGAAGTTCACATCCTCGGCCTGTGACCCGTCGCGAAGCGTGGTATCGTATATCTGCACTATGCGTTTCATAAATACCTTATGCGATGTAAAGGAGACGGAAATCAGAAATCAGAATCCAGAATCCAGAATTCAGAATTAAATCTTTTGTTTCTCTCCTGACTCCTGTCTCCTGTCTCCTGACTACTGACTCCTGTCTCCTGCTTTGTCCATCTCGAACGCCTCGTGCAGCACCCGGACGGCGAGTTCGGTATATTTCGCGTCGATCACGATGGATATCTTGATCTCCGACGTGCTGATCATCATGATATTGATCCCCTCGTTGGCCATGGCGGAGAACATCCTGGCGGCCACGCCCGAATGCGAGCGCATGCCCACGCCGACGATCGAGATCTTGGCGATATCTTCCTTCACGGTCACGCCCCTGGCGCCGACCTCGGCAACAACCTTCCTCATGAGCTCCGCGATCTTTCTGGAATCGGTCTTCGGCACGGTAAAGGACAGGTCAGCGAGCCCGCCTTCGCCGATGTTCTGGATGATCATATCGACAATGATGTTGTTCGTCGATATTTCATTGAAGATCCGCGCTGCCACGCCAGGCTTGTCCGGCACGCCCGTTACCGTCACTTTTACCTGGTCCTTGTCGTATGCCACGCCGGACACTACCACTTTTTCCATATCAGAATCCTCCTTAGTTACGAGGGTCCCCGGGTTGTCGTTGAAACTCGAAAGCACCCTCACCGGAACATTATATTTTTTTGCGAACTCGACGGAGCGGGTCTGGAGTACCTTGGCTCCGAGGCTCGCCAATTCGAGCATCTCATCATAGGAAATCCTGTCTAATTTCCTTGCCTGCGGCGCCACGTTCGGGTCCGTGGTATACACGCCGTCCACGTCCGTGTAGATGTCACAGAAGTCAGCCTTGAGCGCGGCGGCAATTGCCACGGCTGAAAGATCCGACCCGCCGCGGCCCAGGGTCGTCACGTCGGACTGTTCATTGATCCCCTGGAAACCCGCAACCACGGCGATCGTTCCTTTCTTGATCGCCTGCTTGATCCGTTCAGCGGAGACCTTCTCGATCCGCGCCTTGGTATGCGCGCTGTCCGAGACAATCCCCGCCTGCCTGCCGGTGAAGGACTGCGCCTTGTGCCCCAGCGCCTGGATCGCCAGGGCAAGGAGCGCAATGGTCACGCGCTCGCCCGTGGAGATGAGCATGTCCATTTCCCGCGGGTCGGGATTTTCATTGACCTGGGCGGCAAGGTCGATCAGTTTGTCCGTCTCGCCGCTCATGGCCGAAACGACCACCACTACATCGTGGCCTTCTTCCTTAGTCCGGACAACACGCTTTGCCACGTTCCTGATCCGCTCGGTACTCCCCACGGACGTGCCGCCGTATTTCTGAACTATCAGCACTTACTTCCTCCCAAAGGTTACTTTGCGCCTTCGCGGCAAAGTCGCTACTTCCTCAAAAAATAATCCATCAAGGTATGCCCCTCTTTGAACACCAGGGCATCACCGCGTTCAGCGATTTTTTCATCATACGTGACCGGACCGCCGACGCGCTCCTGGGTATTATCATAGATGACGAACGGCACGGGATCCGCGGAATGAGTCCTGAGCTCGATCGGCGTGGGGTGGTCCGGAAGCGCCATGATCCGGTATTCGTCGAACTGTTTCATGCCGTGGATAATATTACCGACCACGAATTCATCGAAATCCTCAATGGCCTTGAGCTTGTTCTTGAGATCGCCCGTATGGCCGGCCTCGTCGGGCGCCTCCACGTGGACGTAAACGATGTCCTTAGTCTTGAGCGCCCAGAGTGCGTGCTCGGCCATGCCCGCGTAGTTGGTGTCGATCCAGCCCGTGGCGCCCGGCACGTTGATCACCTCGAACCCCGCATAAATGCCGAGCCCCTTCATAAGATCGACCTCCGAGATCATGGCCCCTTCGAGACCGTATTTCTCTTTGAAGGTCGGCATGGTGGGACGTTTACCCTGACCCCAGAGCCAGATGCTGTTCGCCTGTCGTTTCCCGTTCGCGTGACGGGCCTTGTTCACCGGATGGGCGAGGAGCAGGTCAAGAGACGCCTCCATCAGAGCGTTGACAATATCATCGCCTTCACCGCGCGGAAGATAGTCTTGAATGTCCTTGTCCTGAATATCGTGGGGCGGAGTGCATTCGATCTTGTCCTTACCGCCCTTCCACACCATGAGGTGGCGGTAGCTCACGCCGGGATAGAAACGGATGCGATCGCCGCCGAGTTTGCCGTCGATCTCCTCGATGAGCAAGCGGGCCTCCTGCGTTGTAATGTGACCGGCGCTGAAATCTTCCATGATCGCGCCGCGTCCCTTGCCCGTTGCGGAGGACTTGCCGCCGGTGATGCGCAAGGTCACGAGGTTGCAGCGAAACGCGATATCGTCGGGCGCGAGTTCCACGCCGATGCTTGCCGCTTCGAGCGGCGACCTGCCGGAATAGTACTTCCGCGGGTCATAGCCCATCACCGAGAGGTTGGCCACGTCACTGCCCGGCGGGTACCCCGCGGGGACCGTATGCGCCATCCCCACCTGCCCAAGCGTCGCGAGCCGGTCGAGGTTCGGCGTCTTCGCCGCCTGCAGGCAGGTCTTGCCCCCGAGTTCCGCAAGCGGCCTGTCGGCCATCCCGTCACCAAGTAAGATAATATACTTCATCGAATAAATCCCAAATTTCTAAACACGATGCTCAAGCAAAACCCGGATACCAAAATACAAGGGGCCTTCGGCAGAAACAGTCTTCCCGCCTGTCATTCCGCATTCCACAATCCGCCTGCACCCAGCGTTTACGAGCCCGCACCCAGCGCATATGAGTGTTTACGCGAATGCAGGGTGTGCCTGGCGCGAGTGCAGGGTGCAATCAAGAGACCACATCCCCTTCACCAGCCTCTACTTTGACGCCGCGTTCCTTAAGATAGGCGATCCCCGCTTCCAGCTTTTTCTCCGCGCCCTCGAGTTCAAGCACCACTTCGCCCGCCGACTCAGTGACCTTGGCGTGCCTGATGTTCGGCATCACGTCGAACTTCTTTGCCATGGTAAAGATCACGGGCTCCTTGATCAGTTCCCGAGGAAAGATCAGCTTAACCCTCTTCGTTGCCATGTAGCCCACCCTCTCACCTTCCTCTTTTATCCCCCACCCGCGATGGCCGGCACGATCGATATCGTATCACCGTCCTTCAGCGCCGTCTCTTCCTTTTCCATAAAACGAATGTCCTCTTCGTTCACGTAGATGTTGATGAACCTGCGGATCTTGCCCCCCTCCGACAGCCGCTCCTTCATGCCCGGATAGTCCTTCTCGATCGCATCGACAAGCTCCGAGATATTCTTCGCGCTGCACTCCACTTCCGCCTCGCCGTTTGTCAGCTTCTGCAGCGGAGTTGGTATTCTGACTTTGATTGCCATGTCGCTCCTCCTGAAAGCAAGATTCAATATTTGTAATTGCTCAAGCACCCAATATCCGTCGTCCCCGAGTGACACTATCCCCGATAAATTCATTCGGGGACGGACCCAGTGACGTTGAAAACCTCTGGATTCCCGATTAAAACATTCGGGAATGACGAAAAAGTGTAGCTGTAGCGCTATATCACGGTCACGGGGATTTCCGTAACCTTTCCTTCTTCGATCGAAAAACCCCTAACAACCGGGTTCGCGCGGTCCATGAGAGTAGCAATGACATACACGGCGTCGGGATAGTTAGGCAGTTGTGTCCCCGGCCAGTAGGCCTGATTCACGTCCACGCTCGACGGATAGGCCTGGCCATGAGGGTGGGAATGGAACAAACCGATCATTTCGAGGCCTGAAACCCTGATGTCCTTCATCACGCGAAACTGTTCTTCCGCGTCCATTTCATA
>JANONA010000315.1:0-5402 GCA_031420575.1 Nitrospirota bacterium
GTCATTACCGACACCGTGGGGTTCATCAAAGACCTGCCAAAGGACCTGCTCGGCGCATTTCGCGCAACCCTGGACGAGATGCAGGATGCGAATTTGATCCTGCACGTCGTGGATATCAGTAATCCGCGATTTGAACAGCAAATGAATTCGGTGAATACTCTTCTCCGGGAGCTCGGCCTTGAGCATATTCCCCAGCTCGTCGTGTTGAACAAAGCCGACCTCGTGAACCCGCACTGGGCAAAGGCCATCGCGGCCGGACTTCACGGAGTGGCTTGTTCGGCGATCAAACCGGAGACGTTCGGGAATTTATTGCGGGAGATTGAAAAAAGGGTGTGGGGGCAAGACCGTTCTGAGTACGGAGTTTAAAGTTCAGAGTGAAAAGTTGGTTGCGGACTTGCATCTGCTTTGGGTTGGACGATCACTTCCCGCCGATTGAAAGTTCCTTCACCCTGAGCAACGAGCCGCGGATCATAGCGCGGACTATGGCCGCAACCAAAGAATAAAAGAAAGGGGGTGGGCGGTTAGCTCCACCTACCAATGTTTCGAGATCAAGCTCGGAGCTATTTCAGTTTAGATGTAGCAGCGATTTATTATTGATTTGTGCGAAGGAGTTTGCTATACTCCATTTTATGATGTTGGACGCCTTCCTGAACAACTTGTTCCGCTATCCGCCCATCACCGGTGTCACTATTAACTGCGTCTACAACACGCCGGAGCTCCGGACCACGGTCCTCGTCGTGCTCGCCACGGCCTTTGTCGCGGCGCTGGTGATTGCCCAGGCCAAGGGCCGCCCGTTCCTCGCCGCCCTGCGGGGCGCCGTCATCGCCGCTTTCTTCGCCGGCGGCCTTGCCTACGCCGTCCACGCCGACGTCGGCTGGACCCAGTGGATCATCACCGACCATGTTAAATTCAGCCGGTTATCGACCGATCAAAAGCTCCGGGCCATGGAGGGGCCGCTCTATGACTTCGTCCTCGGAGCGCGTAAGGCCCTGCCCGGCGACTACCGGATGCCGAACGACGGTTCAGACAATTATTTCGCGCGTCGATTCGCGTATTTTCTGTTGCCCCTGCGCATGCGGGCCGACGCCCCGTACATCGTCATCCTCGGGGACCGCGAGGCGGTGTTCGACCAGAAGGCGCGGACCTATACCCGGCGCGATACGGTCGTCCGGGAGGTGGAACTTCTGTACCCGTTCCTGGCCGATGCCTATATCCTGAAACAACGGCAGTAGCCGTGATCACGCTCACCAAAGACCGCCGCAACCGGAGACCCGGCGCGGCCACTGAGGAGACCTGATGTGAACACCATCGTCTTTGCGAGCCCGCCGCTTACCATCCGGGAACGATACGGCGTCGACCGCCAGAGCGGCGGCGAGACCATGCCGCTCGGCCTCGCGTCCCTCGCTGCGGTCACGCGCCGGGAGGGATATGCGACCCACATCGTCGATTCCGAGGTCCTCGGCCTCACGTCGGACATGGCCTGCGACGCCATCATACGGCACGCGCCCGATGTCGTGGGCCTCACTGCCGTGACCGTCTCCGTCCACAACGCCGCGATGGTGGCGAAACTGGTCAAGAAGCGGAACTCCAAGGTGGTGACCCTCATCGGCGGGCACCATTTCACCGCCGTGCCGAAGGAGACCCTCGACCTGTTCCCGGATTTCGACATCGGCGTCATCGGCGAGGCGGAGGTGACGATCGTCGAGCTCCTCGACGCCCTCAAGGGCAACCGGAACATCCGCGAGGTGAAAGGGCTGTGCCTGCGCGACGGGAAGGACTACCTCCTGACCAGCCCCCGGGAGCGCATTGCCGACCTCGACACGCTCCCCCTCCCCGCCTGGGACCTCCTGCCGAAGATCGACGAGAACTACTGCCCGCCGGTGCACACGGTGAAGCGGCTCCCGGCCACGAACCTGGTAACCTCGCGCGGCTGCCCGAGCCAGTGCATCTTCTGCGACCGCACGGTCTACGGGAACAAGGGGACCGCCTACAGCGCCGGCCGCGTCCTGGAGATGATGCGCGACTTGTACGACAACTACAGCATCCGGGAGATCCAGTTTCGGGACGACAACTTCACGGTCTTCCGAAAACGGCTCATAGAGCTTTGCGCCCTGCTGAAGAAGTCCAAGCTCGACATGGTGTGGTCCTGCGCCGGACGGGTCGACATGGTCACGCCTGAGATCCTGACAATGATGAAGGAGGCCGGCTGCTGGCAGATCTGGTACGGCGTCGAGAGCGGTTCCCAGAAGGTCCTCGACACGATAAAGAAAGGCACGACGATCGAGGGCATCCGGCGCGCCGTGGAGTGGACGCGCGACGCAGGGATCAACCCCTGCGGGTTCTTCATCATCGGCCATCCCGGCGAAACGCACGAGACGGCGCAGGAGACCATCCGGTTCGCCCTGAGCCTCCCCATCGTCGAAGCCCACGCGACCTTTATGACACCCTTCCCGGGCTCGGAGCTCTACAAGAACCACGCGAAGTACGGCGCCTTCGAGTTCAAGGACAACAACGACTGGCGAAAGCTGAACGCCTGGCGGCCCGTCTTCATACCCCACGGCCTCATCAAGGACGACCTGATCAAGTACTCGAACGAATTTCACAAGCGCTTCTTCTTCCGGCCCAAGATCATCCTCTCCTATCTGTTCAAGATCCGGAGCTGGAAGCATTTTGTAGTGTATCTGCAGGGATTCCTGGCGTTCCTGACGTTCGTGCGCAAGAAGCAGTGACCACGATGCCGCAAAGGAAGGAGAACCGATGCTGATCCTTGTTGCCCTGCTGATCCCGGCCGTGCTGGGATATCTCGTCATCGCGCTGCTGCTCAAGAACGGCGATGAGCCAGCCGCCGGGCTGCTGGAGCGCTGCTGCCTTGCCTATCCCCTCGGGATGGGACTCCTGACCCTGCAGATGTTCCTCCTGGGGCTGCTGCGGGTGCCGCTCACGCTCTTCGCCGTGACGTCGGTCATCGCGATAGAGATCGCCGGCCTGGCCTTCTGGTTGGCGAAAGCACGGATCTCCGTGTTCCCCAAGCCGTCCTTCGGGCTCCTGAGCGAGGTCAGGGACCGGAGCGTATCACCGATACTGAAAGCCGCCCTCGTCCTGCTTTTCTGCTGGATCGCGGTCAAGCTCGGATCGGTGCTGTACGAGGCCTCGCTCAGGCCGATCTTCGCCTGGGACGTCTGGGCAAACTGGGCGGTCGGAGCAAAATCTTTTTACTATTCCCACAGCCTGCTGTTGGATGTCCCCGCAGACCGCTTCTTCGGCGCGAATACGGTCAGCCGGATCATCTCCTATCCGCTCCACAATCCGCTCATGGAGGTCTGGCTGGCCCTCTGGGCGGGCGGCTTCGACGAAGTGCTGGTGAAGCTCTGGAGCCCCGTGACCCTGCTCAGCCTGGCCGGCGGCCTCTATGCCTTCGCCCGCCGGGAGATCGGCGGCCTCGCCGCCCTCGGCATCGTCGCCGTCTTCCTGGGCGCCCCGCTCCTGTCCTATCACTCCATCGAGGCCTACAGCGACCTCTTGCTCGGCGCGAACCTCTTCTTCGCGTTGCTCTCATTCGTGAGCGTCATGCGGGGGCGCCCCGCGTATCTGCCGCTCATCGGCGCGTTCTCGGCGGTCGCGCTGTTCACCAAGAACGAGGCGCCGGGCTTCGTCTTCCCGCTAATGCTCTCCGCAGGCGCCTGGTTGTGGTTCAACCGGGAACGGCAGCCCTTCGCGAAAAGCCTGGTCCGCCTGCTGTTCCCCCTGGCGGCGGTCCTCCCCTGGTTCCTGTTCAAGTTCGCCTATTCGCTCAGCCTGACCCAGGACAGCCACACGCTCGCGCCGGCGTACCATCCGGGCGTAATCGACTACATCGCGGGGCAGCTCTTCACCCTGCAGAACTTCAACATCCTTCTGGTGGCCCTGCCGGTGCTCCTCGCGGTAAACGGCCGCCCCACAAAGGAACTCCTGCACGCAATCTTTCCCGTAGCGTTCTTCACGCTCTTCTTCATAGTCCTGTACATGCTGATCGATTACTATTATTCAACGCTGCTGATGGGCACCATTTTCTACCGGAACGTGCTGACCTGGTATCCCTCCCTGGCGCTCGTGACAGTGATGGTGCTGCAGGAGTTGATGACCAAGGCCACGGTGCCCGTGCCGGCGAAACCGGTTGCACGGCGCAGGAAATGAGCCCCGTACCCGCACGCTGCGGAGAGGACCGGAACCCGATGAAAGAACTGACCATCCTGATGCCCTGCCTGAACGAGGCCGAGACCCTCGCTGTGTGCATCTCGAGGGCGAAGACGCTCCTGGCGAACGGCAAGATAGACGGCGAGGTCCTGATCTCGGACAACGGCTCGACCGACGGGAGCCAGAACATCGCCCGGAGCCTCGGGGCCCGTGTGGTCGACTGCCCGGTCCGCGGGTACGGTGCCGCGCTCCAGACGGGGATCGAGCAGGCCGAGGGCGCGTTCATCCTTATGGGCGACAGCGACGACAGCTATCACTTTGACGAGGCCATGCCCATGATCGCAAAGCTCCGCGAGGGCGCCGACGTCTGCATGGGCACGCGGCTCAAAGGAAGAATCATGCCCGGCGCCATGCCCACGCTGAACCGCTACTTCGGGAACCCCGTCCTGACCACGGTCGGGAAGGTCCTCTTCGGGATCACGATGAGCGATTTCCACTGCGGCATGCGCGCGTTCCGCCGCGACAAGGTCCTGGGCATCAACCTGGTGACAACCGGCATGGAATGGGCCTCGGAGATGGTGATCAAGTCCCGGTTCGCGGGCCTGCGCATGACCGAGGTCCCCATCACCCTCTACAAGGACGGCAGAAGCCGCAGCCCGCACCTGAAACGCTGGCGCGACGGCTGGCGTCACCTGCGGTTCATGCTGCTGCACGCGCCAACCTGGCTCTTCACCCTCCCCGGCCTTATGATGGTCACCCTCGGTCTCCTGGGGCAGCTGCTGCTCTTCCAGGGCATGGTGAGCATCGGCAGGGCCACCTTCGACGTCCATACCCTGCTGGTCATGTCGTTCCTGACCATCCTGGGCGCACAGGTGGTCTTCACCGGCCTCTTTGCCAAGCTGTACAGCGGGCTGCACGGCATCCTGCCCTATGACGAGAAGTTCGACCGCTTCGTCCGGAGCATTACGCTCGAGAAGCTGCTCATCGTCTGCCTCGTCCTCGGGCTGATCGGCGGCGTCGGATTCCTGTCGACGCTAGCAGACTGGTACCAGAGCGGCTTCGCGCCCCTCGACTACCAGGTGACCATGCGGCGGCTCATCCCTTCCCTGACGCTCATTTCCCTGGCGGTGCAGGGCATCTTCAACGGTTTCATGCTGTTCATCCTGTTCCTCAAGACCAAGAGCCCGTCCCCGCCGTTGCCCTGAACCTCATGAGCTCTCCCATCACCG